>DASQLI010000102.1:0-57076 GCA_035630075.1 Microlunatus sp. | reverse complement strand
TGACGCCGAGCTGATGCAGCAGGCCGCCGACATCCGCGACGCGGTCAGCCCGGACGAGATCCTCTTCGTCGTCGACGCCATGATCGGCCAGGACGCGGTCAACACCGCCAACGCGTTCGCCGACGGCGTCGGCTTCGACGGCGTCGTGCTGACCAAGCTGGACGGCGACGCCCGGGGTGGCGCAGCCCTGTCCATCGCCCGGGTCACCGGCAAGCCGATCATGTTCGCCTCCAACGGCGAGCAGCTCAAGGACTTCGACGTCTTCCACCCCGACCGGATGGCCAGCCGCATCCTCGGCATGGGCGACATGCTGACCTTGATCGAACAGGCCGAGAAGAGCTTCGACGCCGAGCAGTCGGCGAAGGCCGTCGGCAAGCTCACCGGCCAGGGTGGCGAGTTCGGTCTGGCCGATTTCCTGTCTCAGATGCAGATGGTCCGCAAGATGGGCCCGCTCTCCAAGATCTTCGGGATGCTGCCCGGCATGGGGGAGATGAAGGACCAGATCTCCAACATCGACGAGAAGGAGGTCGACCGGATCGAGGCGATCATCCACTCGATGACGCCCGCCGAGCGGGACAACCCCAAGCTCATCGACGGCTCCCGCCGGTCCCGGATCGCCAAGGGCTCCGGAACCCAGGTGAGCGACGTCAACAACCTCGTCGACCGGTTCTTCGAGGCCCGCAAGATGATGACCGCGATGGCCTCGGGCAAGATGCCCGGGATGCCTGGTCTGCCCGGGATGGGCGGCGGACCGAAGCGCCAGCAGCCCAAGGGCAAGAAGAAGAACGCCCGCGGTGTCTCCGGCAACCCTGCCAAGCGCAACGCCCCCAAGCAGACCCAGCCGGCGGTCGATCCCGCGGCGGCGTTCGGCAGCCCGCAGAGCATGGACCCGGCCGAGCTGCAGAAGGCGCTGGGCGACTTCCAGCTGCCGCCCGAGCTGACCAAGCGGCTCGGCAAGTAGCCGTCCGGTCGTGTCCGGGGGCAGCGATGTGCTCGGGGCCGATCGGCTGCACCTGCGCGGTGTCCTGCTGCCCGACGGCGACGAGCGGGACCTCTGGGTCGTCGACGGGCTGGTCCGGCTCGAGCCCGTGCGGGAGGCGATCACCCTCACCGATCGCAGCAGCTTCCTGCTGCCCGGCCTGGTCGACGCCCACTGCCACATCGGCCTGGAGTCCCAGGGCGCGGTGCCGTACGAGATCGCCGAGCAACACGCCCTCGCCGAGCGGGCCGCCGGTGCCTTGCTGCTGCGCGACGCCGGCAGCCCGGCCGACACCCGCTGGGTGCATGACCGTGAGGACCTGCCCCGCTTGATCCGCGCCGGTCGCCACATCGCCCGGCCGAAGCGCTATCTGCGCAACTACGGCGCCGAGGTCGAGCCTGACCAGCTGGTCGCCGAGGTGGAGCGACAAGCCGGTCGCGGCGACGGCTGGGTCAAGCTGGTCGGCGACTGGATTGACCGCGAGGTGGGCGACCTGACCCCCCTCTGGCCGATCGAGACGGCTCGGGCGGCGATCACCCGGGCCCATGAGCTGGGGGCGCGGGTGACGGCCCACGTGTTCGGGGAGCAGGCGGTCGCCGAGCTGGTCGAGGCCGGCATCGACGGCATCGAGCACGGCACCGGCATCAGTTCCGACCTGATCGGCCTGATGGCCGAGCGCCAGGTGGCGCTGGTGCCGACCATGCTCCAGCTGGACAACTTCGAGCAGTACGCCCAGGCGGGTGAGGCCAGGTTCCCCCGCTATGCGGCCCACATCCGGGCCCTGTACGCCCGCCGGCTGGACACGTTCGGCGCCGCCCACGACGCAGGGGTGCCCATCTACGCCGGCACGGACGCAGGTGGCTACCTGCCGCACGGCTTGGTCGCCCAGGAGATCGCCGCTCTGGCTCAGGTCCTGGGCGTCGAGGGAGCGCTGGCGGCAGGCTCCTGGTCGGCCCGCCGCTGGCTCGGCCACGCGGATGTCCTGGACGACGGCGCACCGGCGGACTTCGTGGTTCTCGACACCGATCCGAGGACCGATCTCGCGGCGCTGCGGTCGCCGCGATTCGTGGTCCTCCGCGGGCGGGTCGTCGAAACCGCCTGAAGCTCTTTGTCCTGCGTGGTGGGATGGGAGCGCCATGAAGTCAGCTCCCTTCCCCGCGGTCGTCCGCCGACTGCTGCTGGCCGCGCTCGCGTGCAGTTGCGCGATGCTGGTCGGTCTGGGGCCGACGGCCCGGCCGGCGTACGCCGAGGACACGGTCACCGAGATCACCTTGCAGACCCCGGGCACCCCGGAAGCGGACGGAGAGTCCGTCACGCTGGACACGTCTCTGTGGACCACTCAGCCGGGTGTGCCCCAGCCGGCGATCGTGCTCGCGCACGGCTTCGGCGGCACGAAGGCCGACGCCGCCCCGATCGCTCAGACGCTGGCTCGGGACGGCTACACCGTCGTCACCTACACCGCCCGCGGCTTCGGCGGCTCCGGCGGCCTGATCCACCTCGGCAACCCCGCGTACGAGGGCCGCGATGCGGTGCGGATCGTCGACGAGGCTGCGGAGCGGCCCGAGGTGGCCAAGGTCGGCGACGACCCGGTCATCGGCTTCGCCGGCGCCTCGTACGGCGGCGCAGCGGCCCTGGTGGCAGCCGGCCTCGACTCCCGGGTGGATGCCGTGGTGCCGGCCTTCACCTGGCACAGCCTGACCCAGGCGCTGCTGCCGCAGTACGCGACCGACGCCAGCCCGATCTCGCTGGCCGACGTCACCCCGGCCGATGAGGTCGGTGTGTTCAAACAGCGGTGGGCCGGGCTGTTCTTCCTCAGCGGACTGTCCGGCGGCGCCCCGAGCGGGTCATCCGGCGGGACCTCGGCGCTGTGCGGCCGGTTCGCCGAGGAGATCTGCCAGGAGTACCTCCAAACGGCCCTGACCGGCGACCCGTCCCCGGGTCTGCTCAACCTGCTGGATCGGTCGTCGATGGAGCGGGTGCTGCCGCACATCACCGCGCCCACGCTGATCGTGCAGGGGGAGCAGGACACGCTGTTCACGCTCGACCAGGCCGACGCCAACTTCCGCGGGCTGCCGGCCACGACCCCGGCGGCCATGACCTGGGTGGCCGGAGGGCACGACGGTGGCATCGATCTGGAGTCGCTGCTGCCGCCGCTGCAGGGGTGGTTCGACCGCTACCTGAAGCGCGACGAGGCGGTCGCGCCGGTGCCGACCTTCTCGGCCGTGGTGCCGACCACCACGTTGGTCGGCCGCGACGAGGGCCAGGGCGAGCCGACCACGATCACCGCCGCCGACTATCCCGGGCGTAGCGGGGCCGCGATCGACCTCGCCACCCGGGCGCTCAGCGGGGACACCCAGGAGGTGGTCTCGCCGCCGGGTGGCGTGCCCACGGCGATGACCAGCTTGCCGGGCAGCAACTCCGAGGCGGCCGGCGCCGCCGCCGCGGCGGCTGCCTATCAGCTGGCTGTGCTGCCAGGGCAGGCGGCCACCTTCACCACCGAGACGCTGACCGAGCCGGTCACCCTGCTCGGCAGCGGTCGGGTGAGGTTGGAGGTGACCGCTGCGACCACCAGCGCGACCCTGTTCGTCGGGCTGTGGGACCTGGGACCGGAGACCCCAGCAGCCACCCCGACGCCAGGCGTCGAGGCCAGCACGACGCCGCAGACCGCGGTGCTGCCCCAGTCGGTGGTGGCACCGACGCACCTGGTCGGGCTGACTCCGGGCCGGCCGACGGTGGTCGAGGTCGCGCTACCGGCCGTGACCCACCAGGTGCCGGTCGGCCATCGGCTGCAAGTCGTGGTGTCGAGCACCGACCAGGCGTACGCCAACCGCAAGGCGGGCACCGTCTACCGGATCGGACTGGCGGGGCAACCGCAGCTCGTGCTGCCGCAGCTGCCGTCCGCGCAGATCGTTCCGCAGACCCTCGACGTACCGCTACCCCTGGTGCTCACGGTCGCCGGGTTGGTGGTGGTCGCGGTCGTCGGTGCGGTCCTGGTCGGTCGGCGCGAGCGAGCCGGCGTCACGCGGGACGACCTGCGGGCGGTGCCGTTGGCGGTCGAAGGCCTGGTCAAGACCTACGGCGACGGGCTGCTGGCCGTCGATGGGGTCTCGTTCCGCGCCGAACCCGGGCAGGTGGTGGGGCTGCTCGGCCCGAACGGTGCCGGCAAGACGACGGTGATGCGGATGCTCGTGGGGCTGATCCGGCCGGACTCGGGCACCGTCTTCGTGCACGGTGAGTCAGTCAGCGAAGGCGCGGAGGTGCTGCGCGACGTCGGGGCTTTCATCGAAGGTCCCGGGTTCCTACCGCACCTCACCGGCCGACAGAACCTCGACGCCTACTGGGAGGTGACCGGGCGGCCGGTCGAGGAGTCGCATCTGGACGAGGCGCTCACCGTGGCCGGACTGGGCGCGGCGATCGACCGGCGGGTACGTGGCTACAGCCAGGGCATGCGGCAGCGGCTCGGCATCGCCCAGGCCATGCTCGGCCAGCCCTCGCTACTGCTCCTCGACGAGCCGACCAACGGGCTGGATCCTCCTCAGATCAACGCCATGCGGGTCGTGCTGCGGGACTACGCGGCCGCTGGGCGCACCGTCGTCATCTCCAGTCACCTGCTCGGCGAGGTGGAGCAGACCTGCAGCCACGTCGTGATGATGTCGGGCGGTCGCGTGGTGTTGGCCGGCTCGGTGGCCGAGCTCACCCGCAACCACACGGTCTCCTTGGAGCAGGTCTTCCTCGGACTGCTGAGCGGAGCCGAGGGATGAGCTCGGTGGTGGAGCCCGGCGCGGCCCGGAAGCCTCCCGGCGCGGCTCGGCCGAAGTCGACCGGGCCGCTGCCGCTGCGGGCCGAGATCGTCCGGCAGCTGCGCCGTCGCCGCACCCTGGGTGTCTTCGCGGTCCTGGTGGCGCTGCCCCTGATCTTGATCGCAGCGTTCTCGTTGGCCGGTGAGGACGGCGGGCCGGGGCCGCGGTCGTTCGTCGACCTCGGCCAGGAGAGCGGGGCGAACCTGACGGTGTTCGCGCTCTTCGCCTCGACCGGCTTCCTGGTGATCGTGATCATCGCGCTGTTCGCCGGCGACTCGGTGCCGACTGAGGCGTCGTGGTCGAGCTTGCGCTATCTGCTGGCGGCACCGGTTCCGCGGACCCGGCTGGTCCGGCAGAAGCTGATCACGGCGGCGATCTTCTCCACCGTCTCGCTGGTCTTCCTGCCCGCCTGGTCGCTGCTGGTCGGCGGCATCGCGTACGGCTTCGGTCCCTACATCGGTCCCACCGGCGACCAGATCGGCTGGCCGTCCTTCGCCGGGCGCCTGGTGATCATCGTGGTCTACCTGCTGCTCAGCCAGCTGGTGGTCGCTGCCCTGGCGTTCGCGTTCGGGGTCTGGACCGATGCACCGCTCGGCGCGGTGGGGGGTGCGGTGGTGATCATGATCGTGCTGGCCATCCTGGACACCATCTCCGCCCTGGGTGACCTGCGGCAGGGGTTGCCCGGACACTACGCGTACGCCTGGGCCGACGCGCTCGCTCCGCGGATCGACTTCTCCGACATGATCAACGGCGTGCTCTGGTCGGTCGGCTATGCGGTGGTGCTGACCTCGGCCGCCCTGTGGCACTTCCTGCGCAAGGACATCACCAGCTGAGTGATGGCGCCGCCGGGCGTTTCGGTCGGCGATTTCGTACGCGATCCGTGTTCTGCTGGAACGACACGCGTACGAAACGGAGATCACCTTGTCCGAAGCACTGTCCCGGCGCAGCCTGCTGCGCCTGAGTGGTCTTTCCGCTCTGGCCGTCGCGGCCACCGGCGGACTGGCCGCCTGTGGCAACGACACGAGCGCTTTGAGCGGCAACCAGACCGATGTGAGCGCCTACGACCAGATCATCGCCGACGGGCCGGTCGCCGACGAGGCAGCGGTGGCGGCAAGTCCCTGGGCCACCAAGATCAAGGAGTCCGGCACGCTCCGAATGGGTGGCTCCGACGCCGGTCCGCTGTTCAGCATGAAGGATCCGGCGACAGGCAAGCTGACCGGTTTCGACGCCGGGCTTGCCCAGCTGCTGTCGCACTACATCACCGGCAAGGCCGACGGGCCCATCGCCTTGACGATCAGCACCGTCGACACCCGCGAGACCCTGATCCAGAACGGTACGGTCGATGTGGTCGTGGCGACCTACTCGATCACCCCGCAGCGGGCCGAGAAGGTGGCCTTCGCCGGCCCCTACTACCGCTCCGGTGACGCTGTGATGATCAAGGCGGACACCACCGGCATCAGCGGGGTGCAGGACCTGGACGGCAAGACCGTGGCGACCCAGCAGGGCTCCACGGCGGCCGACCGGATCACGAAGGTCGCACCCGGCGCGAAGGTGAGCCTGTTCCCCGATGACGCCCAGTGCCTCGCCGCGTTGAAGACGGACCGCGTCGACGCGTACGTGATCGACCAGAGCATCCTGATCTCCAACGCCAGCACCGACGACACCGTGAAGGTGGTGGGAGAGCCGTTCTCCGACGACTACTACGGCATCGGCCTGACCCGCGACGACGCGACCGCCAAGGAGTTCGTCAACACGTTCCTGACCGAGATCTTCTCCGGCGGTGCCTGGCTGAACATGTGGAAGGCGACGATCGGCACCGTCGTGACGGGCGAGGAGCCGAAGCCGCCGGAGATCGGCTCCGCGCCGGGATCCTGACCAGATGGTCGAGGTGCTGCGCGACAACCTCGGGGCTCTCTGGGGCGGGGTCGTCACCACCCTGGAGATCACGGCCATGGCCTTTGTCGGCGCGGTGGTCGTCGGAGTTCTGGTGGCCGTCTTCCGGGTCAGCCCGATCCCGCCGCTGCGCGCGCTCGGGGCCGTCTACGTCGAGCTCTTCCGCAACGTCCCGCTGCTGAGCCTGCTGATCCTCACCGCGTACGGACTCCCGTACCTCGGTGTGGACCTGTCTCTGTTCACCACGGCTGTCGTCTGCCTGCTGCTCGTGTCGGCCTCGTTCACCTGCGAGGCGGTCCGGGCCGGCATCAACGGGGTGCCGGTCGGCCAGGCGGAGGCGGCTCGGGCGATCGGGATGACCTTCACCCAGTCGTTGGCCGGCGTGATCCTGCCCCAGGCGCTGCGCACCATGGTGCAGCCGTTGGTGAACATCTTCATCGGGGTCGTGCTCGGCTCGTCGATGGCGGCTGCGGTCGCTGTGCCCGAGCTCACCTACACCGCGCAGCAGATCGGCAACGAGACCGCGGAGTCGATGCTGATGTTCGTCATCAGCGCCATCGTCTACATCGTGATCGCGCTGCTCGGTGGGGCCACTGGGTCGGTGCTGGAGCGACGGCTGGCGGTGCGCCGATGAGCCGGCCGCTCGCCACCCGGGTGCTGTTCGACGAACCGGGGCCCCGCGGCCGGTTCCGGATCCGGGTGCTGAGCGTGCTCATCGGTGTCGTGGTGATCGCTGTCCTCGCGTGGTCGTACCTCTCGCTGACCGCGAGCGGGGAGCTGGAGTGGCGGAAGTGGAAGCCGTTCGTGCAGCAGTGGGCGGTCTGGTTCATGCTCGACGGGCTCCGCGGCACCTTGCTGGTCACCGTCGTGGCAGCGGTCGCCTCCTTCCCGCTCGGCACGCTGCTCGCCGTCGGCCGGGCGGGCGGCCAGCGCCCGGTGCGCTGGCTGTGCACGGCGTACATCGAGATCTTCCGCTCCGTGCCGACCCTGCTGCTGGTCTACGTCTTCTTGTTCGCGCTGCCCGGACTCGGACTGAATCTCAGCATCTTCGGCAAGCTCGTCGTACCGATCATCATGATCAACGCCGCGGTGATCGCCGAGATCGTCCGGGCTGGGATCGGAGCCTTGGACACCGGCCAGCGGGAGGCGGGGTCGGCGATCGGCCTGACCCGGGGCCAGACCATGCGGCTGGTCGTCCTGCCGCAGGCGATCCGCCTCGTCGTGCCCACACTGGTGACCCAGCTGGTCGCGATCGTCAAGGACTCCACCCTGGGCTACGTCGTCTCGTACCCGGAGCTGATGAAGCAGGCCAATACGCTGGCCAACAACACCAAGCTGCTGCTGCAGTCCTTTGTGGTGGTCAGCCTGGTCTACGTGGTGATCAACTTCGCCCTCACTCGGCTGGCCGTGGCCCTGGAGTCGCGGATCGGTCGGGCCGCGCCCGGAGCCGGTCCCGCTGCGCTCGGCGAGGAGATCGGCGAGCAGGTCGAGCGCCCGGTGGCGCGGGCGGTGCGCTGAGCGGTTCGATCCGTCAGCCTCGTAGGTGTCGGCCGAAGAACGCCTCGATCCGGCGCCAGGCGTCAGCGGCCGAGGCCGGCTCCGGCCCGACGTGGGCGATCTTCATCAGCGGCCGGGCAAGGATCGGTCCGACCGGGGCGTCGTTGAGGAAGGAGTGGCCTGCATCGCGGTAGATCTTGAGGTCGTAGTCGATGTGCTGGGACTCCAGAGCGGCGGCCAGCTTCGGCACCGCGGCGCTCATCCGGTCCTTGCCGCCGTAGCTGCCCACGATCGGACAGCCGCCGCGCAGCACCTCCTCGACGTCGTCGGGAATCATCCCGTAGTTCACCGAGGCGGCATCGAACCCGTCGGAGGCCACGACCAGGGCGAAGCCGCCGCCCATGCAGAATCCGATGACGCCGACCTTGCCGCTGCACTCCTGCTGGTCGGCCAGCCAAGCGCGTGCTTCGGAGATCACCTCGAAGGGTCGGCCCTGGCGGGAGCTCAAGGACTGGAGGGCGCGCTTCATGCAGCCGAACCGCGGCCCCTCGCCGAGCAGGTCCGGGGCGGCCACCAGGAATCCCGCCGAGGCCAGCCGCTCCGCCTGTCGACGGAGCACGTCGTTGATCCCGAACGCCTCGTGCAGCATCACCACCCCGGGCCAGCGACCTGCACCGGCCGGTCGGGTGTAGACGCATCGACGCTCGCCGATGGTCACGTCGGTGGACTGGGTCTCCATGGGCGGCACCGTACGCTGCTGCCCTCCGCCGGGATCGACGGGCGGTCGGTGTTTCCCGACTGGTCCGGGACGGCGTCCCGTGACATCGGGACACCTCCCGGCGCACGCTGACCACAGAGTCGTCCCGACCCTGTGCTCGGAGGTCCGCCATGTCCCGTCCGTCGGTCGCTCGGCCATCAGCTCCAGCACGTGATGGCCGAGATCGGCTGTCCTCGACGCCGGTCGGAACCGCACCGGACACGAGGACCCGGCACGCCTCGGCGGCGCTCCGGATCGGACAGGCGGCCGCCATCGGGTCGGTCTGCGGGCTGGCCTGGGCGGGTTCTCTCCGCGCCTACATGGCCGAGCTCAACAGCGCACTGTCGACCGTCACCTGGGGAGGCACCTTCGTCGGGATCTTGCTGCCAGGGGTCCTGGCGGGCGCGGCTCTGGGTGCGGCGACGGCCATCGAACCGACCGTACGGGGACGACGAGCGTTGCGCTGGTGTGCCGCCGCCCCGCTCGCTTTCGCGGTCTTCCCCATGCTGCTGCCCGGTCAGCTGGCGGCGCTGTTGACGACCGGGCTCGGCGGCGGGGCGGTCGGTGTCGCGCTGGGCGGACTCGCCGGTGGCTACGCGCTCGGCGGGCGCAGGCGCTGGGCGCGGTGGATGACCGCGCTGGTGTGGTCGGTGATTATCGTCGGCGTCGCGGCGACCGTGCCCCCGATCGGTGGTCCCGAGCTCGCCGCCTCGGAACCCCGTGGCTGGTGGATCATGCTCCTCGCGGCGTCCCTGATGATCCTCCTGGGTCTCGCGGCTTCGATCCCGTTCCGGCGGCTGAGCGCGTACCGCGAGAGCCACACTCCTCAGCTGGTCGAGACCTGACTGGTCCGGTGTCGTCGGGTTACCGCCGATGCTGCGGATGCCGTCGAGTGACGGAAAACGTCAGCAACTGTCTCGACGCTGACTCGCCGCGTTTCGCCCCTCGCCGTGGATCTGGCAGAATGGGCGCGCTTCTGTGTCTTGTGGTGCCCTCTCAACGCCGTACGACATGGATCCATCCGAGTCCGCCGCCGGTCACCCACGCCGAAACGCGGGCTCACCCGCACTTGACTGGGCAGAATCCCAGGCACACCAAACAGGAGTATCCACACACGTGGCTGTCAAGATTCGTCTCAAGCGACTGGGCAAGATCCGGTCGCCGCACTACCGCATCGTCGTGGCCGACTCGCGCACCAAGCGTGACGGCCGGGCGATCGAGGAGATCGGGAAGTACCACCCCAAGAACGACCCGTCGCTGATCGAGGTCGACTCCGAGCGGGCTCAGTACTGGCTGTCCGTAGGCGCCCAGCCGAGCGAGGCCGTGGTTGCGCTGCTCAAGCGGACCGGTGACTGGCAGAAGTTCTCCGGTGACACCTCGCCGTCCGGCGTGGAGCCGCAGAAGGAGAAGAAGAACAAGCTCGACGCCTTCAACGCGGCCCTGGCTGACGCGGGCAGCGAGCCCAGGACCGACGCCATCTCCAAGAAGTCGAGCAAGCCCGGCGCCGACTCGGCCGACGAGTCCAGCGAGGCCTGAGCGTGCTGGACGACGCCCTCGAGCACCTCGTCCGCGGCATCGTCGCGAATCCCGACGACGTCCGGGTCCGCGACAAGCGACTCCGGCAGGGTGGGCGGATGCTCGAGGTCCACGTCAACCCGTCCGACATCGGCAAGGTGATCGGCCGCTCAGGTCGGACCGCCACCGCCCTGCGGACCGTCGTGGGAGCGCTGGCCGGCAAGGACAGCGTCCGGATCGACTTCGTCGACGTGGACAAGCCCCAGCGCCGCGGCCCACGCCGCTGACGCGAGCATCGACACCGCCCCGTGCCCGTCCAGGGTCCGGGGCGGTCGCACCTCCGATCCCGCGCACCCACCGCGAACTTCTGTCTTCTGTCCACCTACAGGGTGGACCAAAGCCCGGAAATCGCCGTTCGGTGACCAACCGGTGAAGGAGGAGCACGCAGCATGAGCGACACCGTCGAGGTCATCGTCGGCATCGTCGGCCGTCCGCACGGGATCAAGGGCGAGGTCGGCATCGAGCTGCGCACAGACGAGCCTGAGCGACGGTTCGCGCCCGGGTCGATCCTGCGGCCGGAGGGTGGTGGCCGTGTCCTGACCGTCGAGTCGGCTCGAGACCACAGCGGGCGACTGCTGGTCCGCTTCCGCGAGTGTGCCGACCGCAGCGCTGTCGAGCGGATCCGCGGCACGGTGCTGGTGGTCGACGTCGTCGACGGCGAGCGTCCGGCCGACGACGAGGAGTACTACGACCGCCAGCTGGTCGATCTGCACGTGCTCGATGCCGGCGGCGCCGAGGTCGGCCGGGTTGCCCACGTCGTCCACCTGCCCGAGCAGGACCTGCTGGAAGTCCGGACGCCGGCCGGGGTGCGGCTGGTGCCGTTCGTGCGCGCCCTGGTCCCCGAGGTGGATCTGGCCGCCGGCACCGTACGACTGGCGGAGGTCCCCGGTCTGCTGACCGACCTCGACGACACCCCCCGGTCCGAGAGCGACACCTGATGCGACTGGACGTCGTCACCATCTTCCCTGACTACCTCAGCCCGCTGCGGCTGTCCCTGGTCGGCAAGGCGATCGAGACCGGGCTGGTGGACCTCCACGTCCACGACCTGCGTGGCTGGACCCACGACCGGCACCGGACGGTCGACGACACTCCGTACGGCGGCGGCGCCGGCATGGTGATGAAGCCGGAGCCCTGGGGCGAGTGCCTGGACAGCCTGGTTCCCGCCCCGGCGGACGATCTCACCGCCGGACCGCGGCTGCTGGTGTTCACCCCGTCGGGTCGGCGCTTCGACCAGGCCCTCGCCGACGAGCTCGCCGCCGAGCGGCACCTGATCCTGGCCTGCGGGCGGTACGAGGGCATCGACGCCCGCGTGGTGGCGTACGCGCGGAGTCGGATGCGGGTCGAGGAGGTGAGTATCGGTGACTACGTGCTCAACGGTGGCGAAGCCGCAGCGCTGGTCGTGATCGAGGCTGTCGTCCGGCTCGTTCCCGGGGTGGTCGGCAACCCGGAGTCACTGTCCGAGGAGTCCCACTCGGCCGGTCACGACCGGCTGTTGGAGTACCCCAGCTTCACCAAGCCGCCGTCCTGGCGCGGCCTGGGCGTGCCCGAGGTGCTCTTCTCCGGGCACCACGCGCAGATCGCGGCCTGGCGGCGCGCCCGCGCCCTGGAACTCACCCGGGAGCGCCGGCCCGACCTGCTGCCCGACGAGGTCGTGATCTCCCCGGCGACCCGGGCCGACGCCGGTGAGCTTCTCACCCTGCAGCGGGCGGCCTATCTGTCCGAGGGCCGGCTGCACGACTCGTACGACTTCCCGCCGCTGACCGACGACCTGACGGCGGTCGAGGAGATCATCACCGGCACCACGTGTCTGGTCGCCCGACGGGCCGGACGGCTGATCGGCTCGGTGTTCGGCCAGCCGTACGGCGAGGACGGTTGGTTCATCGGACGGTTGATGGTCGCGCCGGATCTGCAGGGCGGCGGACTGGGTCGTCGGCTGCTCGAGCTGATCGAGGAAGCAGCCCCCGCCGACACCGTCCGCTCGGTGCTGGTCACGGGTGCGTACAGCGACCGCAACCAGGCTTTCTACCGCCGCCACGGCTACCGGGTCACCGCCGAGGAGACCCGTGGCTCGGTTCCGATCGTGGTGATGGAGCGCCTGCGCGCGGGAACCTGAGCGGCTGTCGAAGGTCGCGGCCCTGAGCTTGTCGACGATACGCGGCCTGAGCTTGTCGACATACGCGGCCTGAGCTTGTCGAAGGCCCCTCCACAAGCTCAGGGCACGTTGAGCACCAACGCTTGCTGTGACCTCGGTCATAACGCCTGTCGAACGTGGCGGAAAACACCAGTAAGCAGGGTGGCCTTACCTGTCTTGGACGCTCAGATGGATCTAGGGTGACCCCGTGGCGACTACCTCCCTCACGAGGTCGCAGCAGGCGGCCCGGTCCACCGTGGCGATGAAGGCCATGATGGCGGTCAGTGGGTTGATCATGATCGGCTACCTGCTGGCCCACATGTACGGCAACCTCAAGGTGTTCGCGGGCCAGCAGGCGTTCGACGACTACGCGCACCACCTGCGCACCATGGGGGAGCCGATCCTGCCGTACTCCGGAGCTCTGTGGGTGATCCGGATCGTGCTGCTGGTGGCGATCTTCGCCCACGTCTACTCCGCGGTCACGTTGTGGCGGAGGGACCGTAGGGCGCGCGGCGGGACCTCGCGGTATGCGACCAGCAAGGGAAAGAAGGGCATGCAGCGGACGTACTCGTCCTTCACCCTGCGCTGGGGCGGCATCATCATCCTCTTGTTCCTGATCTACCACCTGCTGCACCTGACCTGGAACGTGGTCGCGCCGGGTGGTGCCTCCGACAGCCCGTACGAGCGGCTGATCAACGGGTTTCAGATCTGGTGGCTGGTGCTGGCGTACACCATCGCCCTGCTGGCGGTGGGGTTCCATCTGCGCCACGGAGTGTGGAGTGGGTTCACCTCCCTGGGTGCCAACACCAGCGGCATCACCCGACGCCGGCTCAACATCCTCGCCTACGTGATCACGATCGTGGTGACCGGTGGCTTCCTCCTCGTTCCCTACGCGATCCTGTTCGGAGTGGTCAGCTGATGAGTGACGACGTGATCATCGACTCGGTCGACGCCGACTCCTTGTACGTCGACGGGCCGGACATCGCCGACACCAAGGCGCCGGTCGGTCCCATCGAGAAGCGCTGGGACGAGCGCCGGTTCGGTGCCAAGCTGGTCAACCCGGCCAACCGCCGCAAGCTGAGTGTGATCATCGTCGGCACCGGTCTGGCGGGGGCGTCGGCGGCGGCGACGCTCGGCGAGGCCGGCTACCAGGTGACCAGCTTCTGCTATCAGGACTCGCCGCGTCGAGCGCACTCGATCGCCGCGCAGGGCGGCATCAACGCCGCCAAGAACTACCGCAACGACGGCGACTCCATCTACCGCCTGTTCTACGACACCGTGAAGGGCGGCGACTTCCGGGCCCGAGAGTCCAACGTCTACCGGCTGGCCCAGGCCAGCGTGGAGATCATCGACCAGTGCGTCGCGCAGGGCGTGCCGTTCGCCCGCGAGTACGGCGGCCTGCTGGACAACCGCTCCTTCGGCGGCGTGCAGGTCTCCCGCACCTTCTACGCCCGCGGCCAGACCGGCCAGCAGCTGTTGATCGGCGCCTACCAGGCGTTGGAGCGACAGATCGCGGCCGGCACCGTGACCATGCACACCCGACACGAGATGCTCGAGCTGATAGTGGCCGACGGCAAGGCCCGCGGCGTGGTCATCCGGGACATGGTCACCGGCGAGATCGAGACCCACTTCGCCGATGCCGTGGTGCTCTGCACGGGCGGCTACGGCAACGTCTTCTACCTGTCCACCAACGCGATGGGCTGCAACGTCACCGCCACCTGGCGGGCCCACCGCAAGGGCGCCTACTTCGGCAACCCCTGCTACACCCAGATCCACCCCACCTGCATCCCGGTGACCGGTGAGTACCAGTCCAAGCTGACCTTGATGAGTGAGTCGCTGCGCAACGACGGCCGGATCTGGGTGCCCAAGTCGGGGGAGGACAAGCGGGCTGCCCCGGACATCCCCGAGGAGGACCGCGACTACTACCTGGAGCGGATCTATCCCGCCTTCGGCAACCTGGTGCCTCGCGACATCGCCTCCCGAGCCGCCAAGTACGTCTGCGACGAGGGTCGGGGTGTCGGCCCGGGTGGACTCGGTGTCTACCTGGACTTCGCCGACGCGATCAAGCGGCTCGGCCGCAAGGCCGTCGAGGCCAAGTACGGCAACCTCTTCGACATGTACGCCCAGATCACCGGTGAGAACCCGTACGAGACGCCGATGCGGATCTACCCGGCCGTGCACTACACGATGGGTGGCCTGTGGGTGGACTACGACCTGCAGTCCTCCATCACCGGCCTGTACGTCGCCGGGGAGGCCAACTTCTCCGACCACGGCGCCAACCGGCTCGGGGCCAGTGCCTTGATGCAGGGCCTGGCCGACGGCTACTTCGTGCTGCCGAACACGATCAACGACTACCTCGCCGACGGTCCGTTCGAGAAGGTCGACGACTCCCACCCGGCAGCGGTCGAGGCAGTCGAGTCGGTCAAGAGTCGGATCTCCAAGCTGCTGTCGATCAACGGCACCCGCACGGTCGACTCCTTCCACAAGGAGCTCGGCCGGGTGATGTGGGAGTACTGCGGGATGGAGCGGTCCGAGGAGGGGCTGCGCAAGGCCATCACCCGGATCCGCGAGCTGAAGCAGGAGTTCTGGGCCGACGTGAGGGTGCTGGGCACCAACGACGAGCTCAACCAGGCGCTGGAGAAGGCCGGCCGGGTGGCCGACTTCCTCGAGCTCGGTGAGCTGATGTGCATCGACGCCCTGCAGCGTCGGGAGTCCTGCGGTGGTCACTTCAGGGCCGAGTCGCAGACCGAGGACGGCGAGGCGTTGCGGCACGACGACGAGTTCGCCTACGTGTCGGCCTGGGAGTGGGGCGGCGAGGGCGGCAAACCCGTCCTGCACAAGGAGCCGCTGGTGTACGAGTACGTCGAGATGAAGCAGCGGAGCTACAAGTGACATCGACCCCACGCGCCCTGAGCCAACGTGCGCTGAGCTCACGCGCCCTGAGCCTGTCGAAGGGCTCAGGGCTCGATCGACGAGGAGAAGCATGAACATCACCGTTCGTGTCTGGCGCCAGGCCGGACCCAACGAGCCCGGGAAGATGGTGTCCTACGACGTCCCCGACGTCAGCGAGCACATGTCGTTCCTGGAGATGCTGGACGTCCTCAACGAGCGGCTCACCCTGCAGGGTGACGACCCGATCGCCTTCGACCACGACTGCCGGGAGGGCATCTGCGGCATGTGCGGTGTGGTGATCAACGGCACCGCGCACGGCCGGGGCGAGTCGCCGGTGCAGACCACCACCTGTCAGCTGCACATGCGGTCCTTCTCCGACGGGGACACGATCGACATCGAGCCGTGGCGTGCCGATCCCTTCCCGGTGATCAAGGACCTGGTGGTCGACCGCAGCGCGTTCGACCGGATCATCCAAGCGGGCGGCTACATCTCCGCACCCACCGGCAGCGCCACCGAGGCCAACGCCACTCCGGTGCCGAAGGCCGCCGCCGACCACGCCTTCGACGCGGCCACCTGCATCGGCTGCGGTGCCTGCGTGGCTGCCTGCCCGAACGGCTCGGCCATGTTGTTCACGGCGGCCAAGGTCACCCACCTCGGTCTGCTGCCGCAGGGTCAGCCGGAACGCAAGTCGCGAGTCGTCGGCATGGTCAGTACGCACGACGAGGAGGGCTTCGGCGCCTGCACCAACATCGGTGAGTGCACCGCCGTGTGCCCCAAGGGCATCCCGCTGGAGACCATCTCGCGGCTCAACCGGGACCTGCTCGGGGCGATGGTCAATCCCCAGACCTGAGTGAGGTAGGAAGGTCTAGGCGGCGAGTCGTTCGACGCTGGACTCGGCCAGAGCGATCTGCGGGTGGATGAAGTCGCCCTCGGTGGTGTCGAAGGTGCCCGGCGTGTCCATCCCCCAGCTGACCGCGACGGTGATCATCAGCCGGTCCTTCACCTGGGTCACCGCGGCGCTCTCCCAGTAGAGGTTCTCGGTGTCCTTGGAGCCCGGCTGTACGTACGCGACCATCCCGGCCTGAGCCTTCGCTCCCTCGACGTCCAGCGTGGTCAGTCGCAGGCTCTGGTCGTTGTCGATGCCGTAGCCCTGGTCCGACAAGGTGGTCGGGCAACCCTTGATCCAGCCGGCGTAGGTGGCTCTGGCCGTGGTCGCCGCCGCCTCGTCAGCGAACTGGAGGGCCTGGGTGTAGATCGTCGGCTTGTTCTTCAGCGGGCTCTTCGGGTACGGGTCGTTGGCGGCGTCGATGATCTTCAAGGTGAAGTCGCGAGTCACCATCGAGGTCGCGCCCAGGGAAGCGATGCCGTCGGCGGGCAGGCAGATGTAGCTCTGCGAGACCGGCCGGCCCAGGCCGTCGGGCGCCTCGACCACCTGCTTGGTCATCGGGTCGTCGTTGGCGCCCTCGACGTCGTCGACCGTGAGCAGGTTGGTGGCCGACACCGAACGGGCCGCGGCGCTGGGGGTCGGGGTCGGCGCCGGGGTGGCGGCGGACTCGGTGCTCTGGCCGGGGGCCGACGTGGCACTGCCACTGCCGGACGGTGACGTGTTCCCCGCACGGTTCGACGGCACCAGGCCACAGCCGGACAGCACACTGGCGGTCAGCACCATGGTTCCGAGCGTGCCGGCCACCAGGGCTCGCCCGGCGCGGCAGTGATCGGTCATTCGGGCGCTCCTCGTGTCTTCGCGTCGTCTGTTGTCGTGTTGCTTGGTTCCATCCTCAGCCCCGACCTGCTTCCGCGCGAGCACTTCCGCCCATTTGCGCGTGTCAGGGGCAGTCGGGTTGAACCGTCCCCGTACGGCGGCTAGCCTTTCCGCCGTTCCCGTCGAGAGGTTGACGCCCGTGTCCCTGTGAGTCCGCTGTCCAGCTCGAGCGATGCTGTGTCCCTGACCGGACCGTCGCTCACTGTCAACCGACTCCAGGAGCCTCGATGCCGTCCCTCGTCTGCCACCACCTCACGTTCGCCTGGCCGAGCGGTGAGACCGTCTTCCGCGACCTCGACGCGACCTTTCCGGACGGAGCGACCGGGCTCGTCGGCCGCAACGGCTCCGGCAAGTCCACGCTGCTGCGGATCCTGGCCGGCGAGCTCGTCCCGACCGCAGGCTCGGTGTCCGGCACCGGCCGGATCGGCTACCTGCCCCAGCACCTGGTCCTCCAGGCCGACCGTTCCCTTGCGGACGTCCTCGGGGTGGAGTCAGCCCTGCGGGCGTTGAAGCGCATCACCGCCGGCGAGGGGGACCCGGAGGACTTCGAGACTCTGGGCGATCGCTGGGACGTGGAGGGTGAGGTGATCGCCACCGTCGAGCGGCTCGGACTCGCGGGTCTGGAGCTGGATCGGCGGATCGGCTCGGTCAGCGGGGGTGAAGCCGTGCTGCTGGCGTTTGCGGGGCTGCTGCTGGCCGAGCCGGACGTGCTGCTGCTGGACGAGCCGACCAACAACCTCGACCGCGGGGCCAGGAGGCTGCTCATCGAGGCCGTCCGGCACTGGCGTCGTCCGTTGATCATGGTCAGCCACGACCGTGAGCTGCTGGAGACGGTGGACCACATCGCCGAGCTGCGAGATGGTGCGCTGCGGCTGTTCGGTGGTTCCTTCTCGGCGTACGTCGAGGCCCTCGCCGTGGAGCAGCAGGCCGCTCAGCGCGCTGTCCGCTCCGCCGAGGGCGACCTGAAGCGCCAGCGGCGGGAGCTGGCCGAGATGCGGATCAAGCTCGACCGCCGCCAGCGATACGCCAAGGCTCAGGCCGGCAACATGCCGCCCATCGTGGCCGGCGCGAAGAAGCGCGCCGCCCAGGTATCCGCCGGCAAGCTCAAGGGTGGCCACGAGGCGGACGTGGCAGAGGCGCGTGGACGGTTGGAGCAGGCCGAGGAGCTGGTGCGCGACGACGACGTGATCCGGATCGACCTGCGGCGCACCGCGGTGCCGGCCGGCCGCGACGTGCTGCTCCTCTCCGATGTGGTGCTGCGCAACCTTGTACGGGTGGAGGCCCACCTGCGCGGACCCGACCGGGTCGCCGTCGTCGGACCCAACGGATCGGGCAAGACCACCCTGATCGACACCATCACCGGCACCATCCCGGCTGTCGCCGGCCGGGTCGACCTGCGGGTGCCGGTCCGCGTGCTGCCGCAGCGGCTCACCGTGCTGGACGACGCCGAGACCGTGCTGACCGGCGTGTCCCGGCTGGCACCCAGCGCCGACGACAACACCCTGCGCGCCGAGCTGGCCCGGTTCCTGCTCGACGCCGACAGGGTGGTCCGTCCGGTCGGTTCCTTGTCCGGCGGCGAACGCTTCCGGGCCAGCTTGGCCGCGCTGCTGCTGGCCGAGCCCGCCCCGCAGCTGCTGATCCTGGACGAGCCGACCAACAACCTCGACCTGGACAGCGTGGCTCAGCTCACCGCGGCTCTGAACGCGTACGAGGGCGCCCTCCTGGTCATCAGCCACGACGAACCCTTCCTCGCCGACCTCGCCCTGACCGCCCGCCTCGACCTCAGCACCTCACCCGCCACCGTCCTCCCAACCACCTGACGCGACTGCGCGTGTGCTCGAACCCTCGCGGAGTGGGTGGGCGCGACTGTGCGTGTGCTCGAACCCTCGCGAAGTGGGGTGGACGCGACTGCGCGTGTGCTCGAACCCTCGCGGAGTGGGTTCACGCTCGAATGGCGCCGCACACCATCCAGCCCTCCAAACCTCCATTCGCCAACCCGAGCAAGCCAGCAACCACCCGTACGGTTTGAGAACCGCACGCAGGCACGAGCGGTCTGGTGTGGGGGAGGGGTCGAGGACCTGGATGGGTCTGGCGGGAGCCCGAGCCTGCGAGGGCGGATGGTTGTCCGAGACCCCCTTCCCAGAGCAGACCGCGGACTCAACCACATAGGATTTCAGCCGGTACGACCTCATGTGGCAGACTTGCTCGGGTTGCCTACTGATCGTGACTCCTGCCGCAGGGGGATCGTTCGCGGTCGTAGGCCAATTCACCACATGCAACTCGGTGACCTGCGGCACTGGCGAGGAAAACATCATGAGCAAGCTGATCGACGCGATCGACTCCCAGTCCCTGCGGGACGACATCCCCGCCTTCCGACCCGGCGACTCCGTCAAGGTGCATGTCAAGGTCGTCGAGGGCAACCGGTCTCGGATCCAGGTCTTTGCCGGCGTGGTCATCGCCCGGTCCGGCGAGGGCATCCGCGAGGCATTCACTGTCCGCAAGGTGAGCTTCGGCGTCGGTGTCGAGCGCACCTTCCCGCTACACAGCCCGATCATCGACAAGATCGAGATCGATCGTCGTGGCGACGTGCGGCGCGCCAAGCTGTACTACCTCCGCGGTCTCCGCGGCAAGGCTGCGAAGATCAAGGAGAAGCGCGACGCCTGATCCCTCGGTGGTCGCCAGACGACTCCGGGA
This sequence comes from Microlunatus sp., assembly GCA_035630075.1. Lineage (GTDB taxonomy): Bacteria > Actinomycetota > Actinomycetes > Propionibacteriales > Propionibacteriaceae > Microlunatus. The sequence goes on along the minus strand of DASQLI010000102.1, from coordinate 37,096 downwards.
CTGAAGGGCAGACATGGCGAAGGACGGCGGTGCTCGGCGCGCCCGCCACAGCCCGGCGAACCCCGATTCCGCCCAAGGCGATCCCGACAACGACCCGTCGATCCTGCCGTCCAGAGGCCACCAGACATTCGGTCAGCACGCGGGGGCCTTCATCCGTGAGCTGCTGGCCGTCGTCGTCGGCGCCGTCATCGTGGCGTCGCTGCTCCGCGGTTTCGTCGGGCAGATGTTCATCATCCCGTCGATCTCCATGCAGAACACCCTGCAGGTCGATGACCGTGTCGTGGTGGAGAAGCTCAGCTCCCTCGACCGTGGCCAGGTTGCGGTCTTCGCCGATCCCGGTGGTTGGCTGGCCGGCGCTCGGCCGGCCGAACGCGGTCCGGTCGGTCGCGCACTGGAGTTCGTCGGCGTGTTGCCCGACACCAGCACCGAGCACCTGATCAAGCGGGTGGTCGGGATGCCCGGTGACCATGTCGTCTGTTGTGACACCCAGGGCCGGATCACGGTCAACGACGTACCTCTGGAAGAGGACTCCTACCTCTACCGGACTCCTAGCGGGGTGCTCGCCGATCCGTCGAAGATCCGCTTCGACGTGGTGGTGCCGGCCGACCGCATCTTCGTCCTCGGCGACAACCGAGCCGCCAGTCGTGACTCGCGCTGCCACCTCAACGACACCGGTGATGGTCAGGTGAAGGGAGAGAACGCGTTCATCCCGGTCGACCTGGTGGTCGGCCACGCGATCGCGGTGGCCTGGCCCGCCGGCGATGCACACCGGCTGCCGATACCCGCGACGTACGCTGGCGTCCCGGCTCCGGTGGAGCCGGCTCCCGTCCGGCCGGTCGTCCAAGCCGGACCAGAGGCGAGCTGTTGAGCATGGCGAGGGGGTGTTGGTGAGTACGGACACGACTGCGCGGCAGCGCGGCGGGAGCCGTTTCGCCTCCTTCGTCCGGGAGCTGTTGATCGTGGTCGTCGGCGCCGTCGTGGTGTCCTCCCTGCTGCGCGCCTTCGTCGGCCAGATGTTCATCATCCCGTCGGAGTCGATGGAGAACACCCTGCTGGTCGGTGACCGGGTCGTGGTGCAGAAGATCTCCGACCCGCAGCGTGGCGACGTGGTGGTGTTCGAGGATCCTGGTGGCTGGCTAGACACCGAGCCGGCTGGGGATCCCGGCCCGGTGGACAAGGTGCTCGAGTTCATCGGCTTTCCCACCGCCAGCAGCCCTGAGCACCTCATCAAACGGGTGATCGGGATGCCGGGGGACCGGGTGGTGTGCTGCGACACCGACGGGCGGCTGACCGTCAACGATCAGCCTCTCGACGAGACCGGCTACCTCTACACCGATCCCGACGGGGTCCAGGTGGCACCGTCCGACATCGACTTCGACGTGACCGTCCCAGCCGGACGGGTGTTCGTGATGGGTGATCATCGTGACCTGAGCGCCGACTCCCGCTGCCACCTCTCCGACCTGTCACTGAACGGCTCCAAGGGCTCGGTCGCCTTCGTGCCCCTGGACAAGGTGGTCGGGCCCGCACTCGCCATCGCCGCGCCGTTCAGCCGCGCGGAGATCCTGCACCGACCGGCGACCTTCTCCGCCGTACCGACGCCCACCGAACCTGCCCCGGCGCAGGCGGTGATCAAACCCGACGACGTGACCTGCTGATGACTGAGCCTGCTGCGATCAAGATCCCCACCACCGTCCGGGTCCGGCGCGACAGCGGACTGTACGGCTACGAGCGGGCCCTGGCCCGGGTCGGCCTGACCCCGGTGGCGGGAGCGGACGAGGCCGGCCGCGGAGCGTGCGCCGGGCCGTTGGTGGCTGCTGCGGCGATCCTTTCCGACGCCAAGTCCAAGCAGATCAGCCTGCTGCGCGACTCCAAGCTGCTGTCAGCGGCCCAACGAGAACGGGCCTACGCCGAGATCACCCGAAAGGCCGTCGCCTGGTCGGTGGTGATCATCGAGCCGGGGGAGTGCGATCGGCTCGGCATGCACGTGGCGAACGTCGAGGCGCTGCGGCGGGCCCTGCTCCGGCTGGAGGTGCCGCCCACGTACGCGCTGACCGACGGCTTCGGCGTGGACGGCCTGGGCGTGCCCGGGCTGGCTGTCTGGAAAGGGGACCGGGTGGCCGCCTGCGTGGCCGCCGCCTCGATCATCGCGAAGGTCACTCGGGACCGCATCATGTGCGAGCTGGACGAGGTCTATCCCGAATACGAGTTCAAGATCCACAAGGGCTACTGCACCGAGCTGCACCAGGAGCGGCTGGACACGTACGGGCCGTCGGCCACGCACCGGATGCGGTTCGAGAACGTGTCCCGGACGGCTAGAGTCGAGGCGTCATGAGGAAAGTGCAGGGACTGGCGTGAGCGCGGAAGACCTCGAGCAGTACGAGAGCGAGCTGGAGCTCCAGCTCTACCGCGAGTACAAGGACGTGGTCGGGATCTTCACCTACGCGGTGGAGACCGAACGGCGCTTCTATCTCTGTAACGCCGTGGACCTGAAGGTCCGCTCCGAAGGCGGCGACGTCTACTACGAGGTGTCGATGGCCGACGCCTGGGTGTGGGACATGTATCGCCCGGCCCGCTTCGTGAAGAGCGCCAAGGTGCTGACCTTCCGCGACGTCTCCATCGAGGAGATCGCGCACAGCGACCTCGAGGTACCCAAGACCGCCTGAACCCGCGCCGGTTGCGGGGAGGATCCGTTCGTCAAAACGTCCAGTACGCGAACGCACGTCGCCCCCCTCTCTGACCGCAACCGGCGTCCGCCGCCGCGCTGGTCTCCGTCAGTCGGCGGGATGTGTGGCACCGGCAACGCCTGATTTGGCCACCTCGCCCCCTGCGTCCCGGGCGATGATCCAAGGCCTGGTCGCCGGAGTTGTCCACAAGTCAGACAGCACCCGAACCCTCATCCACAGATCTGCGATCACCCCGGTCGAAACCGTCCGACGTCCGCAGTGTGGAGGTGGAGGTGGTCGGACGTGACGACACAACGGACTCGCAACGAGATCGGCGCGACGGGAGAGACCCTGGCGGCGCTCGAGCTGCAGAACCAGGGGATGGAGATCCTCGACCGGAACTGGAGCTGTCGGTGGGGTGAGCTCGATGTGGTCGCCCTGGATCGCAGCGAGGGCCGACGAACTGCGGTCTTCTGCGAGGTGAAGTGCCGCACCGGGCGCAACTACGGCGACCCGCTGGAGTCGATCACGTACGCGAAGGTGCGTCGGCTGCGTCAGCTCGCCGCCGAGTGGCTCAACCACCACCCTGCTCTGTCGGTCGACGGAGTGCGGCTGGATGCCATCGGCGTGCTGCTGCAACGCGACCAGAAGCCGGTTCTCGTCCACATCACCGGGATCGGTGACCAATGAGTCTCGCCTGCTCCTACGCCGTGGCTCTGGTCGGCCTCGACGGTCGGATCGTGGAGGTAGAGGCGCACACCGGACCAGGACTGCCGCGGACCATCCTGGTCGGGCTGCCGGACACCTCGCTGTACGAGGCTCGCGATCGCTGCAAGGCGGCCGTGCACAGCAGCGGCCGGTCGTGGCCGAGCACGCTGCTGACCATCAACCTGTCGCCGGCGACCCTGCCGAAGCAGGGATCCGGCTACGACCTGGCCATCGTCACCGCCGTGCTGGCGGCCGCTGACGTGATCAAGCCGGACGAGCTACGCGGCACCGTGCTGATCGGCGAGCTCGGGCTCGACGGGCGGGTGCGGCCCGTCCGCGGAATTCTCCCGGCCACGCTGGCCGCGGTGCAGAACGGCTTCGGACGGGTGATCGTGCCGTACCGGCAGGCTGCCGAAGCACAGCTCGTCGACGGGATCGATGTGCTCGGTGTGGCGTCCTTGGGTCAGCTGATCGCTCTGCTGACCGACGAGCCGATCCCCGACGCCGAACCTGTCGATCTCCCGGTGGGGTCCCGACTGAGTGGCGAACCGGCGCTGGACCTGGCTGATGTAGCCGGTCAGCTCGAAGCCAAGTGGGCGGTCGAGGTCGCCGCGGCGGGCCGGCACCACGTCCTGTTCACCGGTCCGCCCGGCGTCGGGAAGACGATGCTCGCGGCACGGTTGCCGGGGCTGCTACCCGACCTGACAGTCGTCGAGGCGTTGGAGGTGTCGGCCATCCACTCACTGGCCGGCTACAGCCTGACCGACGGATTGATCCAGCGCCCGCCGTACGCCGACCCCCATCACTCTGCCTCGATGGCCAGCATCGTCGGCGGCGGTCCCGGCTTGGCCCGACCGGGTGCGGTGTCGGTCGCCCATCGTGGCGTTCTGTTCCTGGACGAGGTGCCGGAGTTCTCGGTGAAGGTCCTGGAGGCTCTCCGGGTGCCGCTGGAATCCGGCCTGGTGAACCTCACGCGCAGCCACGGGATGACCCGCTATCCAGCCCGCTTCCAGCTCGTCATGGCCGCCAACCCGTGCCCCTGCGGTCAGGCTGGCACGGCCGGGGCGTCCTGCCTGTGCCCACCGATGGCGGTTCGTCGGTACGCGGCGAAGCTCTCTGCCCCGATCCGGGATCGGGTCGACATCATCCAGCACTTCCGGCCGCTGAAGCGCCATCAGCTCAGGACGACCTTGGCGCAGGGAGAACCGAGCGCCGCTGTCGCAGTCCGAGTCGCGGAGGCAAGGAAGCGACAACAACGACGGCTGGCGGGGACGGGCTGGCACGCCAACAGCGAGGTCACGGGGGCCTACTTGCGCCATCACCTGCCCCAGCCCGACGGTCTGCACCTGCTCGACCGGGCCGCGGAGCGCGGGCTGCTCAGTCCCCGCGGCATCGACAAGGCCTGGCGGGTCAGCTGGACGATCGCCGACCTGATGGGCAAGGACAAACCGGGTGTCGACGAGATCGGTATCGCTCTCGCCATGCGACAGGGCGACCAGCTCGCGGCGGGCTCATCGGTGCGGAGTGTGTCATGAGCGCGGTCGCAACGAGCGGGCCGGCGAGGCTGTCCGGCGAGCGGGCGATCCGGCTGGCGCTGAGCTGCGTCATCGAGGGCGGTGACCCGGCGGTCGCCGAGGTTGCCACGCTCTCGGGGGCCGCTACGGCATGGGACCACGTCAGCTCAGGCCGGTTCGGTGACGGTCTGGCGGAGCGGGCTGCCCACCTCGACCTCGATCAGGTGCTGGCGCGGGCCGCCCGGTGCCGGGCTCGATTCGTGGTGCCCGGCGACGACGAGTGGCCCGACCGGCTCGGTGACCTCCGCTTCTGCGATGAGGTGCAGCGCCGCGGCGGCGTGCCGTTCGGTCTGTGGCTGCGCGGTCCCGGTCATCTGGCCCAGCTGACCGAGCGCTCGGTGGCGATCGTCGGGTCCAGGGCGGCGACTCCGTACGGGACGACGGTCGCGACGGATCTCGGCGCGGAGTTGAGCGAAGCCGGCTTCACGGTCGTCTCGGGCGGCGCGTACGGGATCGACACCGCGGCGCACCAGGGGGCGATGGCCGTCGGCGGCCCGACGATCGCCGTGGTGGCGAATGGCGTCGATGTCGCTTATCCACAAGGCAACACGAAGCTCTTCGCCTGGATCGCCGAGCACGGGCTGGTCGTCTCCGAGCTGCCGCCGGGAACCCATCCCAGTCGGGTGCGCTTCCTCGCCAGGAACCGGCTCATCGCCGGCCTGGGCGCGGGCACCGTCGTGGTGGAGGCAGCGCTGCGTTCAGGCGCGCGCAACACGGCCAGCTGGGCGCTCGGCTGCGGTCGGGTGCTGATGGCGGTGCCCGGCTCGGTCGAGTCAGCGATGTCAGCGGCACCGCACCTGATGATCCGCAACGGCCAGGCGGTGCTGGTCAGCAGCGCTGCCGAGGTGCTCGAGCTGGTCTCGGAGTCTGGTCAGCAGACGCTGCCGATTCCGCACGGCCCGACCAGGGCGACCGATGACCTCGACCCGGTCCGGCTGGCCGTCTACGAGGCGGTGCCGGCTCGTCGTCGAGTGGGGGCGGGCGAGATCGCCTTGGCGGCCGGGGTCTCGGTGCCGACCGCCCTGGCCCAGCTCAGCGCGCTCGCCGACACCGGACTGGTGGTCGGAGACGACGAGGGCTGGCGGGCGGTGGTGCGGCACTGACGATCTTGGCAGGAGGCGTTCTCGTCACCTCGGTGCGCAACCGGCCCAGAGCGCAGTCAATCGCCGACCGACCGCCCGCGCACGACGAGCCGTCCGCAGAACCGCGGATGGGCACATCCACACCCGTAAAGGAACAGAGACATGGTCAGTGATCAGCAATTCCCGTCGAATGAGGGACCACATGGGTCCCGCTCTGCGCTACTGAACAGGCGCAGCCCGACTCTGACTTCGAGCAAGAGGCCGGGGGTGCCTCGCCGATACAAGGCGGCAGCGGCCGTCGCTGTGATGGCGCTCAGCGTGGGCGTGGGCGCGTTCGGTGCGACGACACCCGCGCCCACAGCTCAGTCGGCGTCGGTCTGGGCGGCCCCGGGTCTGGCCTCGTCGAGGCAGCCGGTGACCGCTCAACAAACCACGATGCCCACTTCATGGACGTTCACCGCCGGCGACGTCGCTGGTTCGGCTTCACTCACTACTGACGTCCAGAAGCGGCCGAGTGTCAGACCCATAGTCGATTGGCTGAAAAAGAACGCTCGAAAGCACTACGACAAGCTCAAGGCGGCGGTCAAGAAGGGTTATGCCGCATTCAAGAAGTGGTATTTCGGACTGCCGAAGCCGATCCGAGCCACGATTGCCTTCCTCTGGAGCGGAACGCTTTGGGAGCTCTTCGAAGCCTTGGTCAAGTACTTCTTCGGATGAGTCGCAAGGGGTGGCTCGATCAGCTGAATTCGGTCGCGCCACCCCTTCGGCCAAACTGCGAAGGCGGTGACTGATGCCTCGTGCCCTTGCTCTGCTCGTGATCTATCTGTCCTTGTCCGTGGTGATCTTCGCCTGTCTCGGCGCCCTGCTGGTGACTTGGGGAGTCGGAGAAGGGCCACTCCTGTCGCTGTCGATCCCCGCGGCGGGCGTGTTCAGCTACCTGCTCATGGTCGCGGTCACCAGTTCGGTCGGACACGCGGGCGTCGCGACGGCCCATCGGACGTCATGGTGGACTCGCGGGTGGCTGATGACCTCAGCGGCGTCCCTCAGCGGCGCTGCTCTCGTCAACGAGTTCGCGCCTTCAGTCGTGTTGTTCGTGGTCGCATCAGCGCTCGGCGAAGAACTGACGTTTCGACGGTTGCCGGTGGCGCTGCAGTACAGAAGCGGGACGGTGAACGCATGCCAGTCCGTGATCTACGCCATAGGGACTACGACGGCATTCGTCATGATCCACGGCCACGGGCATCTCCTGCCCGTCGCGGACAAGATCGTGTTCGGGATCTGCGCCTATCTCGCATGTTCGTGGACACGATCTGTTCTCGTTCCGCTCGCCATCCACGTGACTGGAAATGCGTCAGCTTCGGTGTGGGTGAGTCAATCTGGAACGGCTGCGGCGGCGTGGTTCTCGATCGTGAGCATCGCTGCGTCGCTTATCACTCTCTTCGGACTTCACCGGGATGGGAGAACGGATCGGGCTTCTACGAGTTCGCGCGTTGACACCAAGGGAACTAGCTTGTGAGGCAATCTAGAAGGCCTTACGATCTAGTTATGACCACCGAGACGTGGCCCAGCGAGTGGTACCGCGCCATTCTCTGGGCATGCGCACTGAGTGTCATCGACGAACTCGAGGATGACGCCTACGGCTACAACATCGGTATTCAGTTGAGTCGCCGCCGCCTGGGGAGCATCACCGGCGGCACCCTCTACCCGCTGTTGAAGCGACTCGAGGCGGACGGGCTGGTCACCACCCAATGGCGTGAGGGCAATCAGGGGCCAGGCCGGAAGCACTATCGCCTGACGTCGCCCGGCAGACTGCGCCTCGCAGAAGTGTCAGACAAGTGGTTGGAATTCACCGCGGTATCGACCAGTGTTTTGAAGGGAGATCGAGATGGAGCATGAGGAGTATCTGAAGGATTTGGCACAGAGTCTCCGCTGGCGTCGGATGGACGACCGAGCCGTCATCGACGTGTTGCGGGAGGTTTCGAGTGAAGCGGCAGAGACCGGCTCCGCCCCAGTCGACCGCTTCGGCGATGCCGAGCAGTACGCCGAGAAGTTCGACCGCGGGCGCTCGATGTCGATCGGACTGTGGGTTGCCACGACAGGTGCCGTGCTGGCAACGCTGGCCGCCGCGGCCTACGTCGTGAGCACACAGGTCGGTTCCGTTCCGACCTCGCTTCCGCGCTCGCTGGCGGTCTACGGGGTTTGCGCGGCGTTGCTGGTGGCTGCCGTGCTGACGGGTCACCGGCTGGATCGCCGACTTCCACGAGACTTCCGCACGTGACCGGCATCCGGGTCAGAGGGCTCAGCAAGGGCTACGGAAACGCGCCAGCCCTACAAAACGTCAGCTTCGACTGTCCGGTCGGTCAGATCACAGGTCTTGTCGGGCCGAACGGCTCGGGCAAGACGTCCATCCTGAGACTCCTCAGTGCGCTCAGTCCCAGCCACCTGGGAACGGCGACATTCGACGGACGCCGCTACCTGGACCTCGAAACCCCCGGTCTCGAGGTCGGAATGCTCCTTGACGCGTCGGCGCACCATCCCGGGCGGTCAGTTGAAGAGACCGTACGCATTGCCGGCATCACGATAGGACTCGGTCGACGCCGGATACGAGAAGTCCTCGAGACGATGGGGCTGTCCGCTGTAGGTCGACGTCGCTTCGGGACACTGTCGTTGGGGATGAAGCAGCGTGTAGGTCTGGCGATCGCCGTTCTCGGCCATCCTCGCTATCTGCTGCTCGACGAACCGGTGAACGGGCTGGACATCGAGGCCATCCGATGGCTGCGAGAGTTTCTCATCTCGTTCTGCAGGCATGACGGAGGCACAGTCCTGATCTCGAGCCATCTGCTTCGAGAGCTGGAGTCGTACGCCGATCGCGTGGTGATTCTGAGCCGAGGTCGGGTGGTCGTGGAGGAGAGCATGGTGGCCCTTCGATCAATGGGGAGGTGTGAGGTCGTGGCCGACGACGCGACGCGCTTGCAGACCGTTCTGACCCAGCGTTCGATCAACTGGTCCCCGAGCGCTGGCGGAGCTCGCACAGCCGTCGATGCGGACAGTCGAATGGTCGCCGAACTGGCCATGGAGCATGGCGTCCTCGTCACCGAGCTGGTGCCGGGAGGAGTCGGTCTTCTCGAACGGCTGTACATGAGCGTCGCCTCCAGTGAGTTTCCGGCGACCACCGGATGGGAGAGATCCGAGTGTTGACGGCGCAAACCGCTGCGCAGAGGGGATTCGTCGTCTGCGTCACAGAGATACGGAAGGTCGTGGTCACGCGATCGAGCCAGGCCATCTTGATGTCCGTCGTGGCGCTGGGTTTGCTCATCTCGACGGCGATGACGGTCGTCGCGAGCCGAGAAACCGGCCAGATCGACCTCTCGGCGCCAATGCTGTCCCTCACCCTCTGCGTCGGATTCGGAAGTCCGCTCATCGGGGTCCTGATCATGACCAGTGATTGGCAGAGCCGCGAGGTCATCACGCTCTTCCTGCTGGAGCCTCGACGCGGCCTGGTCTTCGTGGCCAAGGTCGTCGCGACCCTGATGCTTGCCGTGAGCGCCGTCGCCGCCGTGATCTTCTTCTCTATTGCCTTTGCGTTGTGCGGAGTGGTCGCCGCAGGAATGCCGTTGGTGTATGTGACCGCGCTTGCAGAGGTAGTCCCGCTGCTGGTCGCGTGCGTCGTGGGCGCTATCACTGGGTCGGCTCTTGCCTCGGCCATCCTGAGCACGCCGCTGGCCGTGATTGCAGTGATTGCGCAGACAGTGTTGGTTGATCCCGTGCTCAGTGCAGCACCAACCGGCTGGTCGTCCTACCTCGCGCCGTCATCCATCTCCGACTACCTCACAGGCACCGGAGGTCCAGGCTCTGCCGCTGCGGCGTGCATTGTCTGGGTCCTCGTCCCCTTCGCCCTTGGATGGTGGCGGATTCATCGACGTGAGATCCAGTGACCAGCGCCGGAACCGCAGTCAAAAGACGATTGGGCCGCGACGGCTTCGGTCTGTAGCGCGGCGGCAACGCGAGCGCTGCACATGTGTCGAGATTCCGCCGTTGGGCTGGTGTGGTGATCATCATCGATGTGATAGCGGCTGTTCACTGGCGTGTTTGCGGCGATCTCGCCCGAAACTGCGCCAGTGACTGCTCGCTCACCTCTCGAACGCCAGCGGATGAGGTGCGCATCAACTCCGATCGCGGACTGAGGAGCCGCGTAATCACGTCAGCCGCGGACTCGGTAAACCGACACTTCCGGCGCGGGGTTGGCGCCCACGCCATCCTCATCGGCCGAGTTTCTGTCGTCGTCGACCGCGTTGGCGTCTGGCCGTTCCTTGCCGCGCTGGCGGCGACCGTGGCGCTGACAGGGGTCACCATCAGCGCGTACCGTCGACGCTGATCGACCGACGCCTCAGCGCGCCCCCGCCAAGAACTGCTTCAACAACGGCCCGGCGGTCTTCGACCCGGACTGACCGGTGTTCACGAACACGGCCACCGCAAGATCGCCCTGAGCGGCGATCATCCACGCGTGCGTCTTCAGCGGGCTGTCGTTGCCGTACTCCGCCGTGCCGGTCTTCGCGATAACCGCGGGTCCGGACAGGGACTCCAACGACCCGCCACTGCCTTCGGTGACGACGGCCCGCATCATCGAGCGCAGCGACGCCGCCTCGGTGGCGGTCAACGGCTTCGCAGTCGTCTTGGCCGTCTGCCCCTGCACCAGCACCGGAATGACCGTACGTCGGGCGCTGACCGAGGCTGCCACCGAGGCCATCGCCATGGGGGAGGCGAGGACCGTACCCTGGCCGATCATCGCGGCGGCACCTCCGGTGCCGGAGGCGTCCTCGGGTACCTCGCCGAAGAAGGACGGGAACCCCGTGTCGTGGTCCACCCCGAGACCGAGAGAGGCCGCCGCGCCCGCCAGGTCACCGTCATCGAGCTTGGTTCGCGACCCGATGAACGCGGTGTTGCACGACTGCGCCAGCGCCGTCTTCAGGTCGATCGTTCCGAGCCGGCCGCTCGGGTAGTCGCTGTAGTTCTTGAACCGGCGCCCGTCCACGGTGATCGTCTCGGGGCACTTCACCTCCGACGACGGCTTCATCCCAGCCCGGAGCAGGGCGAGGGAGGAGATGACCTTGAACGTCGAGCCGGGCGCGGCCTGGCCGACCGTGGCCAGATTCTGGTCGTCGTTGCCGACTCCGTTCGCGGCCGCGACGATCGCGCCGGTGGACGGCCTGATCGCCACGATCGCGCTGGCCGGCTTGGTATCGGCGAGAGTCTTCTCGGCCAGCTGCTGTAGGTAGACGTTGAGCGTCAGGTGCAGATCCTTGCCGGCGACCGGCTTCGCCTCGAAGACGGTCACCGGAGCCACAGACGTGCTGGGGCTGGGGGACGGAGAGCCGGCCGAACCCGGCGAGCCGCTACTCGACGAGGACGGCGACCCGGATGCCGAGGGTGAGGCCGACGACCCCGAGCCGGAGGTCAAGGGCAGCAGCCGCACCTGCACCCCGGGCGTTCCACGCATCGTGGTGTCGTACCGCTTCTGCAAGCCCGAGAGCCCGACCTGGTCGCCAGCCACGACCGCACCGTCGGAGTCGTCGACGATCTCCTTGGTGGCATCACCCACGATCCCCAGAAGAGGGCGGGCGAAGTCCCGGGTCGGGGCGAGCATCGACTCACCCTGGATCGGCAGCGCCCCCTTGATGGCGAACACCTCAGCGTTGGTCGGGCGGGACTTGTCCGTGGCGCGGAAGGTGATCGCCTCCACGAACGCGTCGTCCCCCGCACCGGCGACCCTCTTGGCGTACGCCTTTGCGTCGATCCCGACCAGCTTCGCGAGCTTCGCCGCCGAAGCCTCGGCCGCCTCGCCGTCCACCGTGGTCTTGTCGATCCCGATCCGGACCACCGGCCGCATGGTGACGATCACGTCGTCGGCCTCGCCCAGCACCTCGCCGCGGTCCGCGGCCAACCGTCGTTGGCTGAGCCGGTTCGAGCCGTTCAGCTCAGGCTGGACGATCGAGGCCTGCCAAGCGGTCTTCCAGCGGCCGGCATCGTCCTGCAGCTGTGCCGTCGTGGTGTACGTCCAGGGGTCGGGCACTCCCGGGAAGGTCCAGCGGACATCGAGGGTGGCCGTGGCTGCCGATCCCGACCGGTCGACGGTGTCCACGCTGACCTCCGGTGTCAGCGGACCCATCCCGCGGACGAGAGTCTGGAACGACACATCGACGTCGGCGCCGGCGGCCGCGACGAACTCGACCGCTTTGAGGTCCTTCTTGGTCAACCCTGCGGCCAGCTCGGTGGCGGCGCGCTCAGGGTCGTCACCGTTCGGCCTCGGCAGCCCGCCACTGCATCCGGTGACCAGCACCAGTCCCGCCAGCAGCAGTCCCGCCAGCAGCGCCACCACCGCAGCTCGGCCCGGCGAAGGCGGCCTGGCTGGTCCAGGTCGGGCTTCTGCCGGACGTGGTCTGTCTTCACCTGAGCCGAACATCCCGGCAATCCTGCCATCCGATGCCCCGTCGACAAGTCAGCCGAGCAGACCCGCCGGTGTGAACCCTTGTCACCGTCGCTGCCTGTCCACTTGGATGAGGGGGTGAGGCGCCATCAGATCGAGACACCGTTGGGAAGCGGGATCGACCGTGGGATGCACATCATCACCTACGGTCACTACGGGCGCCCGGTGCTGGTGTTCCCCTCCGAGGCGGGCCGAGCCTGGGACTTCGAGAACAACGGCATGGTCGCGGCCGTCGCCGACCTGGTCAATCAAGGCCGGGTCAAGCTGTTCTGCGTCGACTCCCTGGACGCGGACACCTGGTCGGCCAAGCGGCTGCCGATCGAGGAGCGGGCCCTGACCCACGAGGTCTACACCCGATGGCTGACCCACACCGTCGTCCCCTACATCCACTCCGACACCTCACCTGGGGTGGAGCTGATCACCACCGGCTGCAGCATGGGTGCCTACCACGCCGTGCACTTCGCCTTCCAGCGCGCCGACCTGGCGCCCCTGGCGATCGGGCTGTCCGGCAACTACGACGTGATGACCTGGACCTCCTGGGGCCACCGAGGTGACGCGACGTACTTCGCGAACCCGACCGACTACGTCCCGAATCTGCACGGCGATCACCTGGAGTGGCTGCGGAGCCGGCTGTCGGTGCTGCTCGTGGTCGGCCAGGGTGCCTGGGAGACCCATCCGACCGGTTCGCTGCCCTCGACGGTGAAGCTGGCCCAGTTGGTGCAGGAGAAGGGCATCCGCTGCGAGCTCGATCTGTGGGGGTTCGAGGTCAGTCACGACTGGGAGTGGTGGCAGAAACAGCTCGCGCACCATCTGCCACGCTTCTGCTGAGTCACAGCTTCGGCGCCTCAACGGCGGAGCCACCAACAAGAGGAGGTCCGGTGTCCGACACCCGTCATCTGATCGGTCTGCTGCTCGGCGCGGAGGAGGACTGGCCGCGCGCCTTCGAGGCCATCGTCGAGCGGGTCGGTGCCTTCTCGTACGCGAACCAGACCCACCACCTCGACACCGAACGGGTGCGCATCTCGCCGTTCAACCTGCGGGACAAAGCTCGCCACACGCTGGTCATCGACCGTCTTGCGTACTGGTACTACCACCCGCGCGAGTGGCTGAAGAAGGTCGCGTTGATGGACGACGTCTACCTGATGAACTCGCCGTTCACGTTCCAGTCGATGGAGAAGCACTCGGCGTACTGCGCCTTGATGCGGCTCGGCATGCACATCCCCGACACCGTCCTGGTGCCGTACAAGAACCCGGTGGACAACACCCGCTGGGCCTACACCGCTCAGAACTACAACGACCCGTTCGACCTGCCCAGCATCGCCGCCGAGATGGGCTACCCGCTGTTCATGAAGCCGTTCGATGGCGGCGGCTGGCGTGGCGTCTCCCGGATCAAGGACGAGGCCGCCCTGATGGCCGCCTACGACGAGTCCGGCGAGATGCTGATGCACCTGCAGAAGTCCGTGGAGCCGTACGACGTCTTCGCGCGGGCGCTGACCATCGGACCGGAGACGATGGTGATGCACTTTCGCCCGGACGAGCCGATGCACGACCGGTACGCCGTCAGCTACGACTTCCTGTCACCGGGCGCCGGTCAGGAGGCGATCACCATCGCCCAGACGGTGAACGCGTTCTTCCGGTGGGAGTTCAACTCCTGCGAGATGCTCGTGCAGGGCGACACCGTGCTGCCGATCGACTACGCCAACGCCTGCCCCGACGTGGCGGTGACGTCCCTGCACTACTACTTCCCGTGGGCGATGCGCGCCCTGGTCAAGTGGGCCGCCTTCTGCACCGCCACCGGTCGGCCGGCCAGGCTGCACGTCGATCCGACGCCCTGGTTCGCGGTCGCCGACGACCCCGACCTCGACTACGGGGCCAAGCTGCAGCACTACCAGCGGCTGGCCGACGAGCACTTCGATACCGAGCGCTACTCCGAGTTCTGCGCCGCCGCGCTGCCGAACATCGACGAGATCGTGCTGGAGTGGGTGTCGTCGGCGCACTTCGACCAGATGCTCATCGACACCGTGACCGCTACCTACCCCGAGCACGAGCGGGAGCGGTTCCTGGCCCACTTCCGCGGTCTGGTCGGACTGTGGGTCAGCGACGAGCAGGTACGGCTCGCCTGATCGCCGGAGTCCCAGGCGCGGCAGGTCGGTGACCGTGAGCAGGTGTGGCGGATCGCGCGCTAGCGGCGGGCTCCGTTGCCGTTCAGCAGATCGGCGTAGTCGGGATGCTGCTGGATGAAGTCCGCGGTGAACGGGCAGCGGGCGACCACGTGCAGCCCGCGCCGCCGGGCGTCGTCCAGCGCGGCCTGGGTGACCTGCGCGGCGAACCCGTTGCCTCGCCAGCGGTGCTCGGTGCCGGTGTGGATGACGATCATGGTGTCGTCGCGCAGCACGTAGTCGACCAAGCTCACCAGCACGCCGTCGCGCCTGCCCTCGTACCGGGAGCGTGCGTCGTTCCGCTCCACTGCCAACGTGCTCATGACGGGAGCCTACGCCGAACGGATCAAGCGTCAATCCCCTGGTCAGAGCGTGACTGCAGGCTCGCCACCAGGTGTCGTCGGGCACCCGGCCACTCCGCGCTGAGCATCGAGAACTGCACGGTGTCGCGCCACGAACCGTCGCGCCGGATCCGGTGATGACGTAACACGCCTTCGCGGGTCGCGCCCAGCCGGGCGATCGCTGCCTGGGATCTGGTGTTGCGGATGTCGGTGTGCCAGACCAGCCGTTCGGCGCCCAGGTCGTCGAACGCGTGCCCCATCATGATCAGCTTCGATGCGGTGTTGACGAAGGTGCGCCAGTGCCGACGGGCGATCCAGGTGTGCCCGATCGCCAACGTCCGCAGAGATTCGTCGATGTCGTAGTACGACGTCGTGCCGACCAGCTCGCCGGTGTCGGTGAGGCGCTGACCGTACGCGATCCGGTTCTGATCTTCGACCGCCCCCGAGATGATCTCGGTTGCCTCGTTCACGTCGGTCGGTGGGCCGTAGGTGAGGTGCGCGAGCACCTCGGCGGCCGTCTCCGGCGGTCCGAGGGCGGTCAGGAAGTCGGCGGCATCGTCGAGCTGCAGAGGAGTGAGGGTCAGCCCGAATCCCTGTAACTGGAGCGGTTCATGCCAATCCGCCGCGCCGGAGGCACGTGTGGTGAAGATCACGAGCCTGCTTGGTGAGCGACCACGAAGATCCGCCGGAAGGGCAGCACGGTCCCGTACGGCTGCTCAGGGTAGGCCTCCCGCAGCCGCTCTTTGTACTCCGTCACAAAGGTCTCCCGCAGATCCTCGGGCAAGGCCTGCAGGATCGGCCGGGCCGCGGTGGCCGAGATCCAGGTGAACACCGGATCATCACCGGCGAGCACGTGCAGGTAGGTCGTCTCCCAGGCGTCGACGGTGCAGCCCAGCGCGGCCAGGTCGGCGAGGTAGTCGGCCGGCTCAGCCGCGGCCGGCCTGGCCAGATCGCTGGTGTGATCGGCGTAAGGCGCGGTGTCGGCCAGCTCGCGCAGCAGTACGTGACTCGGCTCGTCGAAGTTGCCCGGCACCTGGAAGGCGAGCCAGCCATCGTCGGAGAGCCGTTCGACCAGACCCGGCAGCAGCTGACGATGCTCGGGCACCCACTGCAGGGCCGCGTTGCTGATCATGACGTCGGTGCCGTGATCGGGACGCCAGCTGCTCAGGTCGCGTTCCAGGAAACGCAGGTCGTCGATGCCCTTGATGGTGCGGGCTCGGGCGATCATCGCGGGCGAGGAGTCGACCCCGACGATCTCGGCGGTCGGCCAGATCCTGCGGAGCGTTGCCGTCAGCTCACCTGTTCCGCAGCCCAGATCTGCCACGCGCTCGGGGCGGCGGGCGCCGATCCGGCGGACGAGCTCGTCGTACGGACGTGACCTCTCGTCGGCGTACCGGCTGTAGTTCTCCGGATCCCAGTCGTTCATCGGTCCTCCTCGTGTTGCCCGCACTCGCTGGGCTCGCCCTCGAACCCGGCTACTTCATCGTCGCTCGGAGAGGAGAGAGCGCCTCTCCTTTCTCCTCCTCAGCACGCCGGCGGGCGATCCCGGTCGCTCGCGCTCACGAACTCAGCGTAGTGACGGGTGTCCGAGCGTGGGTTATAGGTTCATCGCGTGACTGAGTTGCTCCCCGATCGCCGGCTCGAGATCGCCACCGACGGCGGCTCGATCCCCACCCAGCTGTGGCTGCCGACCGCCGGCACGGGTGCGGCCGTGGTGGTGTTCCAGGAGATCTTCGGCATCGGGCGCTACATCCGGTCTCGCTGCGCCGACCTGGCCGCATTGGGCTATCTCGTGCTGGCGCCCGAGATCTACTGGCGGCTCGGCGTGGTGGCCGTCGACGAGGACGCCGAGGACATGCTGCCCCAGGGGTTGGCGTTGGCGCAGCGGCTCGACTGGGACGCTGCCGTCGCCGACGGGATCGCCACCGTCCGGCACGCGCGCGGCATGATCGAGGTGACCGGTGACGTCGGCGCCGTGGGTTTCTGCTTCGGAGGTGGGCTGGCGTTCAACGTCGCTGCCGAGGAGCACGTGGACGCGCTGGTGAGCTACTACGGTTCGGCACTGCCCGCCCTGCACTTCCGGGCCGCGGACGTCGACGCCCCCAGCCTGCACCACTTCGGCGACGCCGACGCCTACATCCCGGTGGAGGTGGTCCACGAGATCAAGGCGTCGGTGACGGCTCAGCCCGACGTCGGGTTCGATATCCATCCTGGAGCCGGCCACGCCTTCGACAACCCGATGCCGATGTTCCACCACCGCGAGGCATCCGAAGCGGCGTGGGCACGAACTGTGACGTTCCTCGCCGAGCACCTGAGGAGTCGCGCGCAGTACGCTACCCAGTGATCTCGGTCACGGCGTCGCCCCAGCGCCAGCTCGGAGATTGCCACGGTGCCGTGAAAGGGGTGCAGATGACCGACGTGATCAAGCCAGTGAGGAGCGCGGACGCCGCCACAGGAGCGGACAGCAGCGAGCCAACCACCCAGCGGCCGACCCTGTCGATCCTGATCACCGTCCGGGGCGCGATGCCCAACCTGAGGCCGGCCGAGCAGCGGGTCGCCGAGCTCGTGCTCGCCGACCCGGCCGGTGTGTCGGAGAGCTCCATCACCGCCGTCGCCCGCCGCTGCCAGACCTCGGAGACCACGGTGCTGCGGTTCTGTCGGGCGATCGGGTTGGCCGGTTACCCGGAGCTGCGTATCGCCTTGGCCCGGGCGGCGCTGTGGGAGGAGTCCGAGCAGGGGCCTGGACAGCCGACCACCGGGCAGATCGACCCAGGCGACTCGCTCGCCGACGTCGTCGCCAAGATCACCTACGCCGATGAGCGGGCCATCGCCGACACCGGCGCGGCGCTGGATCTCGACGAGCTGGGACGGGCTGTCGTGGCGGTGGCCGGCGCTCGGCGGGTGGACATCTACGGGATCGCCGCAAGTGGTTTGGTGGCTGCCGACCTCCATCAGAAGCTGCACCGGATCGGGAGGGTCTCGTTCGTCTGGTCCGACCCGCATCTCGCGCTCACCTCAGCCGCCGTGCTGGAAGCCGGCGACGTCGCGGTGGGTATCTCACACACCGGCACGACGGTGGACACCGTGGACGCGTTGCGGGTGGCGCACGGACGCGGCGCCACCACGATCGCGATCACCAACTTCGCCGGCTCGCCGATCGCGGAGCAGGCCGACCTGCTGCTCACCACCGCTGCTCGGGAGACCACCTTCCGGTCCGGTGCGATGTCGAGCCGGATCGCACAGCTCGCGCTGGTCGACTGCCTGTTCGCCGGCGTCGCCCAACGCTCCTACGACCAGGCGATCACCGCGTTGGAGACGACGTACGCCGTGGTGCGCAGCCGGCACAACTAGTGTTGCGTCCGGTCGGTGGACGCTCTTGAGTTGGGCTGAGACGAGCACTTGACGATCTCGAACAAAAGTTCGAATATTGAGTGGTGACCGCCGCTCCCACCATCGCCGACCTGCGTCAGCGGGTCAACCGGATGCAGGGGGCTGCGGTCGCCCGTCGGCTGCCGTTGCTGCCCGGTCTGACCGATCTGGTCACCCTGCAGACCGGGATGGTCGCCAGCCTGGACAGCCCGGCGCTGGCCATGTCACTGATGGCCGGACCTTCCCAGGCCGGGGACTGGACAGCCGTCGTCGGAGTGCCGGAGTTCGGGTTCGACGCCGCGCTGGCGTTCGGGGTCGACCTGGGGCGCTGCATCGTGGTGTCGGAGCCGGGAGAGCACTGGCTGAGTGTGACCGCGGGCCTGGTCGAGGTCACCTCACTGGTGCTGGTCCGGCCACCCGTCCCGGTCAGCGACCAGCAGGCCATGCGGATGCTGGCCCGGCTGCGGCAGAAGGATGCCGCACTGCTGGTGGACACCGAGCTGCTGGGTGACCGGGCTTGGCCGCGGCCCCAGCGGCGGTTGACGGTGACCGACAGCCGCTGGTCGGGTCTGGGGCGCGGCCACGGGCATCTGCAGGGTCGGCGGGTGACGGTTCGGTCCCGTGGGGGCGGGGTGCCGGACCGGACCGTCGACCTGTGGCTCCCCGACCAGCGGCTCGACGTCCGGGTGGAGAGCGGCGCGCACCGGTCTGCGTACGGGGAGGACACGTACGGCGCCCACACATACGACTCGGGCACATACGACTCGGGCACATACGACGCGGGCACATACGACGCGGGCACGTATGACGAGGTGGCGGCCGGATGACCGTGGACACTCTGCCCGGGTTGTCAGACACCGCGGTGGCTGGAGCGACTCCCAGAACAGACAGCTCGGCAGCCGACAGCTCGGTATCACAGACTCCGCGGGTGATGGTCGTCTGGTGCCCGGACTGGCCGGTCGTGGCCGCGATCGCCGCCGAGGACCTCTCGACCGACGACCCGATCGCGGTGGTGGCGGCCAATCAGGTGCTGGCCTGCTCCGCCAACGCCCGAGTTGACGGGGTCAGGCGGGGGATGCGGCGTCGGGACGCGGTGGCCCGCTGCCCTGAGCTGGTGTGCGTCGAGGCCAACGAGGCGCGAGACCAGCGGGCGTACGAGCAGATCCTCTCCGGTCTGGAGCAGCTGGTCGCCACCGTCACCCCGATCCGGCCAGGGATCTGCGCGCTTCCGGTGCCCAGCCGCTTCTACGGTGGAGAGCCGCAGGCGGCGGCGGTGATCGCGGAGATGCTGGTCGAGTACGGGGTGTGGGACTGCCGGGTCGGCGTCGCCGACGGCATGTTCGCGGCCGAGCAGGCGGCCCGTCGGGCGGAGGCCCAGAGCTGGTTCGTGGTGCCGCCGCACGGTTCGGCTCGGTTCCTGGCCGACCTGGAGATCAGCGTGCTGGAGGACACCGAGCTGGTCAGTCTGCTGCGCCGGTTGGGCATCCGACGGCTGGGCGAGTTCGCCGGGCTGTCGGCTCGAGACGTCGCCACCCGGTTCGGCACCCACGGCTCCTGGCTGCACCGGCTGTGTCGCGGGGACGACGCGCGCGTGGCCGCCGGGCGGCGCCCGCCGTTGGAGCTGACCCAGCGGGTGGCGTTCGAGCCGCCGCTGGAGACGATCGAGCCGATCGCCTTCAGCAGTCGGCAGACCGCCGACCGGTTCGTAGCCGAGCTGGCCCGGCACGGGCTGGTCTGCACGACGGTGACGATCGAGGTACGGGGCGACGGCGGCTGGCTGGGGGCCCGGACCTGGGGGCATCCGCGCTGGTTCGGCTCGGCGGATCTGGTGGATCGGGTGTTCTGGCAGCTGCAGGGTGACCCGGCGCCCGAGCCGGTCGCCGAGGTGCGGCTGGTGCCGGAGGCGGTGGAGTCGCTCGGGGACCACGGTGACGGGCTATGGGGCAGCGCTACCGACGACCGGGTCGAGCGAGGAGTCGCCCGGTTGCAGGGGATGCTCGGCCCGGAGGCGGTCGTGGCTCCGACCGTGCAGGGTGGTCGGTCCCCGGCGCAGCGGCAGGCGTCCGTCCCGTGGGGGGAGCGAGCCGAGAGCCTGCGTCCGGCCTCGCTGCCCTGGCCGGGCAGCATCCCGCCGCCGGCTCCGGCCCGAGTCTTCCCCCAACCACACTCGGCCGTGGTGGTCGGCCACGACGGTCGCCCGGTCTCGGTCTCGGATCGGGGACTGGTGGTCGGCGAGCCGACCCGATTCCGCCCCGATCCGGCCGGGCCGGTGCTGGACGTCCTGGCCTGGGCCGGCCCGTGGCCGATCGACGAGCTCTGGTGGGATCCGGCCGGAGCCCGTCAGGTCGCCCGCTTCCAGATCGTCGGGATGGACGGCAGCGCCTGGCTGCTGGTGGTGGAGCAGGGGCAGTGGTGGACGGAAGCGAGATATGACTGATGGGCTGGAACAACCCACCGATCCCGTGGCGCGAGCTGGAGGCGCGGCTGTCGGGCAAAGTCAGTCCGGACGACCCGCTCGATCCCGACTGGGCCGAGGCCAACCGTCTCCGCGGCCACGGGCCGCTGGCTCCGGAGCCCGATGCCGCTGCCCAGCTGGACCGCAACGGTGACCCGATCCCGCCGTGGAGCCGTCGCCGGCACCCGCGCAGCGTCTCGCCCACACCGCCGGCCACTGCCACGATCCCGTACGCGGAGCTGCACTGCCACAGCAACTTCAGCTTCCTGGACGGCGCCTCCGACCCTGAGGACCTTGTCGACGAAGCGGTACGACAGGGCCTGACCGCGCTGGCGATCACCGACCACGACGGCTTGTACGCAGCCGCCCGGTTCGCCGAGGCGGCACAAGGCCATCGGACTCAGGGAGGTGACCTGCAGACGATCTACGGCGCCGAGCTCTCGCTGGGGCTGCGGACCCCACAGAACGGCGTTGCCGACCCGGAAGGGTCGCATCTGCTGGTGCTGGCTCGTGGGGTGGCGGGCTACCACCGGCTGGCCGCTGCGATCACCGACGCCCAGCTGCACGGCGACGAGAAGGGTCGCCCGCTCTACGACCTCGACGAGCTCGCCGCCCAGGCCGACGGGCACTGGACGATCTTGACCGGGTGCCGGAAGGGTGCCGTACGCCAGGCCCTCGCCGCCGGTGGACCGCCCGCCGCCGCCCACGAGCTCGACCGACTGACCGCGCTGTTCGGCCACGACCGGGTGGTGGTCGAGCTCATCGACCACGGCCGTCCCGACGACTCGATCATCAACGACCGGCTGGTCGAGCTGGCCCGGATGCACGAGCTCCCGGTGGTCGCCAGCAACGCCGTCCACTACGCCCAGCCCACCAGCTACCGGCTGGCCAGCGCCATGGCCGCGGTCCGGGCCCGCCGCAGCCTGTCGGAGATGGACGGCTGGCTCCCGGTGCCCGGTGCGCACCTGCGGTCCGGGGAGGAGATGACCACGCTCTTCGCCCGCTATCCCGGGGCGGTCGAGCAGACCCTGGCCGTGGCGGCTGACTGCGCGTTCGACCTGAAGCTGGCCAAGCCGCGGTTGCCGAAGCTGGAGGTGCCGCCTTGCCACACCCCGAACAGCTGGCTGCGCGAGCTGTGTCGGCAGGGTCTGGAGGAGCTCTTTCCCGATCGCCGGGAGATCGCCGCCGCGCGCCTCGAACGGGAGCTGAGGGTGATCGAGGAGAAGGACTTCCCCGGCTACTTCCTGATCGTGCACGACATGGTCGACTTCGCCCGCAAGCGCGGGATCCTCTGTCAGGGCAGGGGATCGGCGGCCAACTCGGTGGTCTGCTACGTGCTGCGGATCACGGCCGTGGATCCGATCAAGTTCGACCTGCCGTTCGAGCGGTTCCTGTCCGCGACCCGCGACGAGGAGCCGGACATCGACGTCGACTTCGACTCCGACCGGCGCGAGGAGGTGATCCAGGAGGTCTACAAGCGGTATGGCCGGCACAACGCCGCCCAGGTCGCCAACGTGATCAGCTACCGACCCAAGTCGGCGGTCCGGGACATGGCCAAGGCGCTCGGCCACTCTCCCGGCCAGCAGGACGCGTGGTCCAAGCAGATCGACTCCTGGGGTGCGATCCCGGTCCAGAACGAGCACGACATCCCGGTCCCGGTGGTCGAGCTCGCCGACCAGCTGCTGGGGGCTCCCCGGCACCTCGGCATCCACGCCTGCGGGATGGTGCTGACCGAGCGGCCGGTGGGGGAGGTGTGCCCGATCGAGCGCGGCCGGATGGAAGCCCGCACGGTGCTGCAGTGGGACAAGGACAGCTGCGCCTACATGGGTCTGGTCAAGTTCGACTTCCTCGGCCTGGGGATCCTCAGCGCGATGCAGTACACCTTCGATCTCGTCGCCGACGCTCTCGGCGAGACCTGGGAGCTGCAGTCGCTGCCCAAGGAGGAACCGGGGGTGTACGACATGCTCTGCCGCGCCGATTCGATCGGGGTGTTCCAGGTGGAGAGCCGGGCGCAGGTCGGCACCCTGCCGCGGTTGCAGCCGCGCAAGTTCTACGACCTGGCGATCGAGATCGCGCTGATCCGGCCCGGACCGATCCAGGGCGGCGCCGTGCACCCGTACATCCGCCGAGCCACCGGCCGGGAGGAGGTCACCTACCTGCACGAGGCGCTGAGACCCGTGCTGGAGAAGACCCTCGGCGTGCCCCTGTTCCAGGAGCAGCTGATGCAGATCGCGGTCGCCGTCGGCGGCTGCACCGGCGACGACGCCGATCTGCTGCGCCGGGCCATGGGCTCCAAGCGCGGGGTGGAGAAGATCGAACGGCTGAAGGAGAAGCTGTACGCCGGGATGGCCGACCACGGCATCACGCCCGAGGTGGCTGATGAGATCTATGCCCGGATCCAGGCATTCGCCAGCTTCGGGTTCGCCGAGAGCCACGCGATCTCCTTCGCCCTGCTCGTGTACGCGAGCTCGTGGCTGAAGCTGCACTATCCCGGGGCGTTCCTGGCCGGCCTGCTGCGGGCGCAGCCGATGGGGTTCTACTCGCCGCAGTCGCTGGTGGCCGACGCCCGTCGGCACGGGGTGGAGGTGCGCCGTCCGGACATCGCCGTCTCGGAGGTGGACGCCGGCCTGGAGTCGTTGGTCGACGGGCAGCCGATGACCCGGAGCGGCATGGACTCCTGCCTGGCGGTCGACCAGCCGCCGGTCGGACCGTTTCGCCGCGACCAGCCGGATCTCGTCGCCACCCATCGCCGGGACGGATCGACCGCGGTCCGGCTCGGGCTGACCTCGGTCACCGGGATCGGACGGACGCTGGCCGAGAGGATCGTGGCCGAGCGGAACCGACAGCCGTACGCGGACATGAACGACGTGGTCCGCCGCGCCGGACTGACCGTCGCCCAGACCGAGGCGCTGGCCACCGCCGGAGCCTTCGACCGCTTCGGGCTGAGCCGGCGGCAGGCGCTGTGGAACGCCGGGTACGCCGACTCCGCCGACACCCTGCCCGGCACCGCGATCGACGCCGCCCCGCCCGAGCTGCCCGGGATGACCGCGGTCGAGCTGACCGTGGCCGACCTGTGGGCGACCAAGATCTCGCCAGGGGAGCACCCGATCTCCCATCTCCGGTCGGCGCTGGAGGAGCAGGGGATCCGGCCGGTCGGATCGCTGGGGCAGACTGACGACACCTGCCGGGTGCGGGTGGCCGGGTTGGTCACCCACCGGCAGCGGCCAGGCACCGCCGGCGGGGTCACGTTCCTCAATCTGGAGGACGAGACGGGGATGCTCAACATCGTCTGCTCAGAACCGATGTGGAAGAGATATCGCCGGATCGGCAGGCAGAGCAACGGCCTGGTGATCCGCGGTCGGGTGGAGTACGCCGACGGCGTCACCAACCTGGTGGCGGACCGGTTCGACCCGCTGGCCACGGTGCTGCCACAGTCGGCAGCCACCGTCGCTCGATCCGCCTCTCGCGACTTCCATTGAGCTGTGTCAGCGACAAGAGCCCAAGCAACCAGACTGGAGGGCGCGGTCCGCGCTGCGAGTTCCAGGACCGCGTGAACGCCTCGTCAGCGACCCGGGCTCGTCCCGAACGCGGCCCCTGCGCGGTGGCGATAACCCAGCCGGGACAGTCCGAAGGTGTGCGACCGACTGGTCGAGAATCGCTTGCCGGACCCGGGAAGCGTCGTGACCACACCGGATCCGCGGTTCTCGCCGGGAGCCCCGATGGTCAGATCGACGCGACCGTCGCGGTTGTAGTCGAGCAGCATCAAGCTGCTGCCGAACACATCGCCACGCTCGGCGCTGCCGGGGATGCCTTTCGTGCTCTGGCTGAGCGTGTAGTTGCCGCTCGTCCGCCAGCCAGACCGCGCGCCGTGGATCACCGTCACATGGCCGCGCTCGTTGTTCTCGCCCGGCGCCCCGACGAGCAGATCTGCGTAGTCGTCCCGATCGACGTCACTCAGGGCCACACGCTCGCCGAATCCGTCACCAGTGTCGGCGGTGCCAGGGATCCCACGACTGTCCTCGCCCAACTCCGTCAGAGCGGCAACGCCGAGGTCACCGGCCGTTTCCAGGCGCAGGATCGTCACCGCGCCGTCGTTGCGGCCGTCGTCGTCCCAGAACACGGATCCGACGACGATCTCCGGCAGCGCGTCTCCGGACATGTTGCCGACGGCCACGGAGGTGAACCCTTCGTGGAGCTCGTCATGGAGCAGTCGCCGACAGCCAGGAGAGCGGCCGACCTGGACCAGACAGGCTGTCACCGACCCGGCATGGCCATCTCCTTCATAACTGGCTCCCTCGGACATGATCACCAGGTCGACGTCGCGGTCACCGTCGAGGTCGCCGGTCGCCAGTCCAGCGCCGAACAGCTTGTCGGCGTCGCCGTAGTCGTCGGGTTCCGACTCGGGCTGACCGGAGATCACGGTGAGCGCCTTCGAGCTCAGCCCTCGGGCCCCACCGGGCAGGACACCGACCGTGCCCCCGAGCCCCGCACTGTTGTTGGTCGTCCACGGTGCGCCCACCGCCAGGTCTGGATAGCCGTCGACATCGACGTCGAGCGCCGCCAATGATGACCCCCACGCCGACTCCTCCCGGGGACCGCCAGGCTGGGTGATCGCCACCGATCTGGTGGTGTTGAGCCCTTTCCGCGACCCGTAGATCACCGTCACCGAGCCTGCTGCCGCAGCGGCGCCCACCATCTCGCCGGGCTGTCCCACGGCCAGATCGGCGAACCCGTCTCGATCGAAGTCGGCGCTGGCCACAGCGAAGCCGAACTGGTCGCCTCGCTCCGATCCACCGGGAACTCCCCGGCTGGACTGCGTGATGACCTTCTCACGCCGTGACGGCCCCTTCGCCGAGGACGGCAGCACGATGACGCCACCGGCGCGACGGACCGCGTTGACCCGCAGGTCCGGCGCCCCGATCGCCAGGTCGGGATAGCCGTTGCCGTCGAAGTCGTACGGCTTGGCGGGAGCCGTCGCCGCCCGAGCGGGTGTGGCGGACATACTGGTCGCGGCCACGACCGCGACCACGGCGAGGGCAGCGACTGTTCTACGGCGCCGATGCGCCGACGACCACAGATGACCCGGATAGGTCGTCAACGAATGCTGCGCGCATCCGCACTGGGCTGAAGTTCCGTGCGGCTGCATGCTCGGGATTGTCCTCGCTGTCGGTGGACCGTGCCATACGCACATCTACGCAGATCGCCATCGCACGAGCAGCGCGAGCCGTTAGCGGTCCAGCGTCGGTCCTTGGGAGAAGCTGACGACAAATGGGGCCGGTTCTGCCGTCCGGAGCTCAGGTTAAGGTGACCTCGGCGTCGAGAGGAGCACGATGGACGTCGAGATCAGCGAGGAGCGGATCATCCTGCTCACCGCTCGGTTCAATCTCGATCACGCGGAAGGCCGTGCCTGGGCCCGGAGGGCGGATGCCTTCGGCACGGTGGCGAGGATCGGCGGCCTGCTGAATCGCAGCGCCTCGGAGGACTACGAGTGCGTCTACCGGGAGCGCCGGCTCCAGCCGTTCTGGCGGCTGCACAGCCGCGCGGTCGCCACGTACGAGCGAACGCGCACTCTCAGCGTTCCGGTCCCTCCTGATGTGCAGAGCGTGCGAGTCGGCGACGAGACGATCCCGGTGAAGGACCGGCAGTTCGCCCTCATCGGTCTCGAGTCGTGTCGCGACGAGTCGGAGCGCGAGGTGCTGGTCGACGGACTGACCGGCGCCCAGAGCGCTGCCCTCGGCCGCTATCTCGGTTTTCCCGGCAGGGCCGCGAGTGCGCAGGACCTCGCTACCGTTGTCAACGACGGGACCGTCGTCGTGCCGCCCGCCAGCAAGGCGTCGGCGATGGTCCGTGAGGTGCTGTCGTCGGCCATCGGCCGGTTCGACGCGGACCGGATCCTCGAGGACCGGGTGAGCGTCGACCTGGTCGACCTCGTCTACCGGCCCGTCTACGCATTCCGCTACCGGCATGCCGGCAAGGAGGCCGTGGTCGAGTTCGATGGACTGACCGGCGATGTCCGACCGGACGGCGCCTCCTTCGAGCAGTATCTGGGTAAGACCCTCGACCCGAAGTTCCTGCTCGACGTCGGCGTCGAGGCGGTCAACATGTTCATCCCGGGTACCCAGCTGGCCCGGATCGTCGTCCAGCGCGGGGTCGAACGGCTCGCGGAGAACCGCGGCCAGGACCGGCCGCGACCCTAGGGCCATCAGCATGAGCATGAGATGGTTCGCCGTCTTCGACCAGGCGCTGCGGTCCAACGACGTGATCGCCGTCTGGCGGGTAGTGGAGCAGCACCTCGACCGTGCGCTGACCCGGGCCGAGCTGACGGCAGCCCGGCGCGCAGCCAACCGGTACGCCGTGGCGGCCAAGGTACGGATCATCCGAGTGCCGGAGCCGGCGGGGAGCGGCGGCATCCGTACCATTCCGCTCCTCGCCAGGCTGGACGCCAACCTCGACGACGTCGAGCGACTCAACGCCATCGCCGCCGGCACCATCGCCGGTCAGGGGCACCGTCGACGAGCCAGCGGTGATGTCGGCGAACGAGCAGCGAAGGTGGTCAGCACCGTCGCCACGGCGGCTCGCCGTACGCGTCGGCTGCCCGTGGCCAAGCTCGACGCCGACCAGGCGGCGGCGCTCGCGGACGAGCTCGCCGGTGCGTTGGCCGTGCTCCACGACCTCGAGCAGCGACTGCGGACCGCCTCGACCGAGAAGTAGCCAGCGCAGTCGGACGTGCCGATCCATTCCGCCGGGCCCTTCTCGACGCACCAGAGATCCCGCGGGCGCCTCTGTCCGAGGCGAAGACATTCTGCCGACTGATCTGAGCCCGAAGGCTCGGTATGTTACTCACGAGTAGGGTTTAGGTTCACAAGCAGAACGGCCCCCGCCGCAGACCGCGCCAGACCCCAGAAGGAGCAGAGACCCGTGCAGATTGTCGCGATCGTCGTGTCGCTGGCGATCACCGTCGTCGCCGTCGTTCTGACCGTCCAGGCGATCCGGTCCATGCTCGCCGTCATCCGGCTCGGTGGTCCGGAGGAGCGTAGCGACCGCAAGCCCGAGCGCTGGAAGGGGATGCTGACCGAGACGCTGGCCCATACCCGGATGCTGCAGTGGAAGCGGGTCGGGGTGCTGCACTGGTTCGTCTTCGTCGGCTTTCTCACGCTGAGCTCGCTGGTCGCAACCGCGTACGGGCAGATCTTCGACCCGACGTTCGCGCTGCCGGTCATCGGGCACTGGATCGTCTTCGAGTGGTGGGCCGATCTCTTCTCCTGGCTGACCCTGATCGGCATCGTCGGGTTGATCATCATCCGGCAGCGCCAACACCCGCGCACCGAGGGTCGCGCCAGCCGGTTCTTCGGCTCGACGTTCTGGCAGGCATACTTCGTCGAGGCCGTCATCCTCGGCGTCGTGATCTGCGGGATCATCCTGCGTGGCCTGGAGTACGCCCACGGCACCGGCACCAGGTGGGACTTCCCGCTGACCTGGTTCGTCGGCGTTCCCTTCCAGGGCCTGACCACCAGCACCTTGGACAACCTGGTCTACCTGGTGGCCATGGTCAAGATCATCATCTCGATGACCTGGGCGATCGTGATCGCCCGCAACATCACCATGGGTGTGGCCTGGCACCGGTTCTCGGCCTGGTTCAACATCTGGTTCAAGCGTGATCCGGGCAAGACCGCGCTCGGTCGCCTCGATCCGATCATGATCGACGGTGAGCCGCTGGACTTCGAGGACCTGGAGGAGCTGGACGAGGACGCCGCCTTGGGAGTGGGCAAGGTCGAGGACTTCAGCTGGAAAGGTCTGCTCGACTTCACGTCCTGTACGGAGTGCGGCCGCTGCCAGTCGCAGTGCCCGGCGTGGGCGACCGACAAGCCGCTGTCACCCAAGCTGTTGATCATGGGCCTGCGCGATCACGCGTACGCCAAGGCGCCCTACCTGCAGGCGGCCGAGGAGGCCCGCGGCGCGCTGCCAGAGGCCACGATCAAGGAGGCGGAGCGGCCGCTGGTCGGCAGCGCCGAGCTGTTCGGGGTGATCGATCCCGACGTGCTGTGGTCCTGCACGTCCTGTGGCGCCTGCGTCCAGCAGTGCCCGGTCGACATCGAGCACGTCGACCACATCATGGACATGCGCCGCCACCAGGTGCTGCTGGAGTCGGACTTCCCGTCCGAGCTCAACGGGCTCTACAAGGGCCTGGAGAACAAGGGCAACCCCTGGAACATGGCACCGACCAAGCGGATGGACTGGGCCAAGGAGCTGCCCTTCCAGGTCAAGCAGGTGGGGGTCGACGTCGAGGACCTGACCGAGGTCGAGTGGCTCTTCTGGGTCGGCTGCGCCGGTGCGTACGAGGACCGCGCCAAGAAGACCACCCAGGCCGTGGCCGAGCTGCTGCACATCGCCGGCGTCGACTTCGCCGTCCTCGGCAAGGGTGAGACCTGCACCGGCGACCCGGCCCGGCGCTCCGGGAACGAGTTCGTCTTCGCCGGTCTGGCGACCGAGAACGCCGAGACCCTCAAGGAGGCCAAGGCGACCAAGGTGGTGGCCACCTGCGCGCACTGCTTCAACACGTTGAAGAACGAGTACGAGCAGTTCGGCGTCGAGCTGGAGGTGGTGCACCACACCCAGCTGCTCAACCGGCTGGTCCGCGAGGGGAGGCTGAAGCCGGTCGTCCCGAGCGCGGCTGAGGAGAAGACCGCGAAGAAGATCACCTACCACGACCCGTGCTTCATCGGCCGCCACAACCAGGTGTACGCACCGCCGCGCGAGCTGCTCTCGGTGCTGCCGAACACGACGTTCGAGGAGATGCCGCGCAACTCGGAGCGCGCCTTCTGCTGCGGCGCCGGCGGTGCTCGGATGTGGATGGAGGAGAAGATCGGCGAGCGGATCAACGTCAACCGCACCAAGGAGGCGGTCGCCACCGGCGCGGACCAGATCGCCGTCGGCTGCCCGTTCTGCCGAGTGATGCTCTCCGACGGGTTGACGGCCCAGCAGCACGCCGGGGAGGCGCGCGAGGACGTCGAGGTGCTCGACGTCGCCCAGCTGCTGCTGACCTCGGTCAAGCGGGGCGAGGACGGCTGAGTCGAGCGCTCAAGGCTTCACCACATCCCGGGCGCGACCGCCGAGCAGCGTCGCCGTCAACGGCATGATCAACACCGTCACCGCCCCACCGGCGACCAGCACGGACGCGTTCGCCGAGCTCATCTGGCCGGCCGAGACCGCGGTCGTGGTCACGGCGACGATGATGGGCAGCCCGGTCGCGGCGAACAGGCCGATCCGCGCGCTGTCTCGGGCGCCGAAGCGGCGGGCGCCGTCGACCGGGTCACGTTCGAGCAGGCTCGACGCGAACACCGGCAGGCCGCGGACGAGCACGATCAGCAGCACGAACATGATCAGCACCAGCGGCTCGGCGGCCACCGATGCCGCGTCGATGGCCATCCCCGAGGTGACGAAGAAGATGGGGATCAACAGCCCGAAGGCGAGTCCGTTCAGCTTGTTCTCCAGCGACTCGTCACCGTGCGGAAGGGCCTGACGCAGCACGAAGCCGGCGGCGAACGCCCCCAGCACGACGTCGAGCTGGAACAGCTCGGCCAGCACGCACAGCATGACCAACAGCAGCACCGTCAGCCGCACGGTGGTCTGCCCGGTGGTCTCCGAACCGGCCCGGATGATTCCGGCCAGCTTGGAGG
Organism: Microlunatus sp.; assembly: GCA_035630075.1. Classification (GTDB taxonomy): domain Bacteria; phylum Actinomycetota; class Actinomycetes; order Propionibacteriales; family Propionibacteriaceae; genus Microlunatus. Next base: position 6,584 of record DASQLI010000102.1, on the reverse strand, counting down.
TGTCGCGCCGGAGCCGCCGCCAGGGCAGCGTGACGGCCAGGGCGATCACGGCGAACATCACAATGGCCACGACAGCTTGGCCCGCACCGCCGGTGCCGAGCAGGACGGCCATCGCGATCACCGGTCCGAGCTCCCCCCAGGCGCCGTGGTTCATCACCGACTTGCCCACGGGCGAGGTGAGCAGACCGTTGTCCTTCAGGATCGGCAACAGGGTCCCCAGCGCTGTCGAGCAGAGAGCGATCGCGATCGCGACCTCGGCGTGGATCAGACCGAGCATCCCTCCCAGGAACACCAGCACCAGGGCGACCCCGAAGCACAGGCCCCAGGTGAGGAGGGCCCGTCGTCCCGACCGACCGGTCAGCTCGTCCAGCTCGATCTCGAAACCCGCCAGCAGGAACAGCATCGCCAGGCCGAGCTCGCGGAGAAGACTGATCGCGTCGTCGGTCCGGGCCAGGCCGAGGCCGTACGGACCGATCACCATGCCGGCGATCAGCAGGATCACCACCTCGGGCACCAGCTTGCGGGGGATCAGCCCGGCCATCAGAGGTGCGATGACGGCACAGATAGCGATCCACAGCAGCGAGACGAACGACGACTCCATGGCGGCCTCCTCGAGCACGGCCGTCGCGGGTCGCCTGACCCCGAGGGCAGTCCCCATCCTGGCGCGTTTACCTTGAAATCGAGACATGCTCGGCGTGCCGGTCGGCCGATGGGAGACAGGAGTCCCGCGATGGTGGACGTGCCCGATTTCGACGCGCTCTACCGTCAGGATCCGGATCCGTGGGGAGTCGCGTCGAGCTTCTACGAGCGCCGCAAGCTCCAGATCGTGCTGGCCGCCTTCGTCACCCAGCTGCGACCGATATCTCCGGGACTGGGACCGGTCGTACCCCCGTCGATGCTGGCCCATGACCACGAACAGCTCCTGGTGCTGCCGGACCAGGCGGTGGCCTCGTGACCGACCCGAGCGCCCTCGACAGACCGAGTGCCCTCGACAGACCGAGTGCCCTGAGCAGCCTGTCGCCGATCCCGGTTCCGTGGCCGCTGCCGCACGGCTATCCGCGGCACCGGCCCGGCCGCGCCGAGCTCCGGCACGCGATCACGTACCTCGCCGATCGGGCGGACTGGCCCTCGCTGAGCTGGTCGGCGCTGGTCGAGGGTCTGCTGCAGGTCGGCCTGGCCGACATCCCGCTCGGCAGACTCGTCGAAGGACATGTCGACTCGCTGCGGATTCTCAGCCAGGCCCGGCTCGAGCCCCGTCTTGGAGCTGGCTACGGCGTCTGGGCCTCGCGGTCCGCCGGAACCGGCGTCGCCGCGGTCCCCGAGGGCGACAAGCTCCGGCTCGACGGCACCATCCGGTTCGCCTCCGGCGCCGGAGTGATCGACCGCGCTCTGGTCCCGGTCTGGCTGGATCCGGAGATCCATCTGCTGATCGACCTCGCCGTCAGCGAGCTGCCGGTCGACCGGAGCCACTGGCACACCCCGGCGATGCAGGTCAGCCAGACGCACACGGTTCTGGTCGAAGGCCTGCTGGTCCCGGCCGACGACGTGGTGGGAGAGCAGAACTTCTATCTCGGTCGTCCCGGGTTCCTGCCCGGTGGCGTCGGGGTGGCTGCGGTCTGGACCGGCGGACTGACCCGGGTGCTGGACGTCACAGTGGCCATGCTCACCGGACGACCGGTGACCGCCGCCCAGGACTTCCGCCTCGGTCGGGCCCGGCTGCACCTGGTGGCCGCACTGACCGCCGTCCGGACGGCCGGCCAGCGGCTGGATGAGCTCTGGGCGGCCGCCGGTCGTCGTTCGGCGCCGGTGGTGGCCGAAGTGTGCGCGGAGGCGCGGGCGATCGTGGCGCAGGCGGTCGTGGCCGCCCTGGCCGAGGTGCGCACCCTGGCCGGCCCGGCCGGTCTGGCCTTCGACGCCGACCTGGGTCACGCGTTGGACGATCTGGGTCTCTACGTCGCTCAGCTCAACGGCGACGCCGAGTCGACACGGCTCGGCGCAGCGCTCCGCGGTCGGCCGTGACCTGTCGTGGAGACCGCCATCGGGACCCGCGACCGGGTCGACGTGCTGGTGGCGATACCCGCCCACGACGAGGCCGCCGACATCGGCGGCTGCCCTGACGCCGTCGCGGCCGCCCCGGCCGAGGCCCCGCGGCCGAGCTGATCGGATCTCGCGCGTGGCGGCGTCTCCTCAGCCGCGACCTCGCCGGGCGAGCAGACCCACGACCAGACCGGCACCGGCGGCCACGGCGGCCACCGTGCCGGGGGAGCGGCGGGCCTTCGCCTCGGCCTTGGCCACGATCTGTCGGGTCGTTTCCGCCGCCTTCTTCTTGGCCTGGGTCTTCAGATCGGCCTTGCTCGCCAGGGCCCCGACGTTGCTGGCCAGCCGTCCTCGAGTCGCCACGAGATCTGATTCCAGGGCATCCACGTCGCTCGGTGCCGCAGCCGGATCGCCGGTCGGCTGGGCCGGGGGATCCTGAGACGCTGGGTCGGGGTCGGCGTCTGTCGTACCGCTCAGGTCCTTGTCGTCGGCGGCCACAGCGCCCCGCCGGCCGACGGGGCGGTCAGGCCCGACTGTGGTGTCGACCAGGGTCTGACGCTCGGTCTCGGCGTTGACCTCGGCACCGAACAGGACGGCGTACGACGTCAGCCACAGCCACATCAGCAGCACCACGATGCCGGCGAGAGCCCCGTAGGTCTTGGTGTAGCTGGAGTTGGCGGTGAGCGTGATGTACAGCGAGAACCCGGCCGACACCAGCAACCAGACCACGGTCGCGACGATCGCGCCCGGCGAGGTCCAGGCGAGCTTCGCGGCGGTACGGTCGGGGGCTACTCGATAGAGGACCGCCAGCGCAACCATGATCAGCACCGCGATCAGCAACCAGCGGATGATCTGGACGAGCCAGCGGAAAGAGCTGGCTTCGACGAAGGCCAAGACGATCGGCAGCAAGGCGATCAGGCTGACCAGGACGATCATGAAGACGATGGCGCCGACGGTCAGACCGATGGCCAGTAGCCGCTTCTTGATCACGTTGCGGTCGTCGGCCTCGTCGTAGGCGGTGTTGATCGCCTGCACCAGGTTGGCGACGCCGCCGGAGGCGCTCCACAGCGCGATCACCAGCGAGATGATCAGTCCGACACTCAGGGCTCCCGTCTTCTGGGACTGCGCGGTGACCTGATCGGTGATCAGCTTCTGCACGTCCGGTGGCAGCGCTGCGCCCAGCGACTCCACCTGAGCGGCGATCGTGGCCGGGTCGGCGAACAACCCGTACGCGAGGACCAGGGCGATCAGGGTGGGGAACAGCGCGAGGAAGCCGAAGAACGCCACCCCGGCGCCCATCAACGGGATCTGGTCGGCTTGAGTCTGTGCCCAGCTCCGCTTGAGGATCTGCAGCCAGCCCTGGCGCGGGATCTGCTGCGGACGTTCGGCCTTGCCACCAGGCGGGATGTCGGGTCGAACGACGGCACTCATCTGCACCTCCAGCGGACCCGGGGAAGGGCCACGACGATCGGCTACACCGTAAACCGCTCGTCTCAGCCTATCGGTGGCGTGACCAAGGCCCGAAGACGACTCAGCAAACCGGTGGCGCGTGTGGTGGTTCTCCGATCATGATCAAGGTATGACCACGATGGCGGACCACTGGCCTCCGTACCGGTTGCGACTGCGCGCCGGTGATCTCGAGCTGCGGGTGGTCAGTGACGACGACGTCCCGGGCCTGGTGGAGCTCGCCCTGGCCGGGATCCACCCGCCGGAGCAGATGCCGTTCTCGGAGCCGTGGACCCTGGCTGCACCGGACGACCTCCCCGGCGCGATGATCCGCTACTACTCCTCGGTCCGAGCCTCCTTCCGACCGGAGAACTTCGGCCTGCAGTTCGCCGTGCGAGCGGCCGGCGTGCTGGTCGGCACCCAGGCTCTGGATGCGCACGACTTCGCCGTCACCAGGACCGCGGAGACAGGCTCGTGGCTCGGCCGGGTGCACCAGGGCAGGGGGATCGGGACCCGGATGCGTCAGGTGGTCTGCGCCTTCGCGTTCGACCACCTGGGCGCTGCAGAGGTCACCTCCGGTGCGTTCACGGACAACCCCGCGTCGCTGGCGGTGAGCCGGAAGGTCGGCTACCGACCCAACGGCGTCGTCCGGCTGAAGCGGCGGGAGGGCGAGATGGCGCTGAACCAGAAGCTGGTCCTCACCCCAGCGGACCTCGTCCGCGGCGAACCGCTGGAGGTCACCGGCGCTGTCGACCTGCGTCGCTTCCTGGGGTTGGAGCCAAGACCTCCACGACCTGAGGCGGTCGCGTGACGGTCAGCCGGAGACGAGTCCGAGCACGGCGAGGACCACAGCGCCCAGCAGGCACGGGATCCACAAGACCGTGGCGGGGATGAAGAACAGGGTCGACCGCGGCTGGGTCCAGAGCTGACGACCCTCGCTGTCCAGGGCCGGCCGCACGGCGTGGGTCTGGACCTGGCCGTTGGGGTGCTTGATCGGCTGCGGCAGCGGGACCGTGTAGGTCACCGGCCGAGCCTTGTCCAAGCGGGGATACACGAAGAAGGCCAGCACCAGGTTGTAGATGGCAGCGAACAGGAAGATCGTGGCGCCGATCAGCTGTCCCTGGATCCGGTCGTCCAGCAGTGCATTCAGCCCGAATGCCGTCGCGACGCCGAAGCCGATGGCGAGGAAGGACAGGAAACCCCAACGGGACCAGATGATCACCGCGGCAGGCTAGTCGTTGACGGGTCCGCTGCTGGTGAAAGTTCTCCCTTCGGGGCTGCTGCTCTCTGACCACACCAGCCGGGATCCCTCAGCGCGGCAGGCGGCTCACACGAGGATGCGCGGATAGTGTCTTCGTGAATCCCGCGATCGTTCCCCCGGCCTCCATGGCGACACCGGCCGCAGCGACAGCGGCCGTGCGAGATGTCACGCACAGCCCCTCGGCACGATGGTCGACCCGCGCGTCGTAGGAGACCGACCGACGCCGGTGAGAGGCGTTCGCAGTCAACGGATCACCACAACCCCCGGTGACCGCGACAGATTCGACCACCACGGTCTCGAGGGACAGCTGCGGCTGCAGCCGCTGAGCCCGGATGAACATGAATGCGAGTTACGCAATTTTGCCGATGACCTAGCCGGCGGCCGTTGCGAGGCTGCTACCAACGATCCGCGCGACAGCCGCAGTCGGATCGAAGGGGGATTCGGACATGTGGGGAATCAGAACATCGCCAGGACGGGCGCCTTCGCCGTGACCCCGACGATGTCGATCGAGAGCCTGACGCTCGGCCATGACCCTGGCGTTCCGGCCGGCCGACGGTCGCGGCGATCGAGAGTGATCGTGGCAGCGGCAGTCGTCGCCGGCGTTGCTGCCTTGGCCCTGCTCGGTGGTCCCGATCGCCGCGAGCCCGGGACCCTGAGCCAGCCAGCCACCCCGTTCGATGTCTTGATCCTGGGTGACACCTCGGCTGGTGCGGACGGCTGCGCAGACTGCCTCACCTACGTCGACCAGCTGGCCGCTGCGTTGTCGCAGGACGGCCGACGCCGCGTTCGCGTAGACGACCAGACCTCGGTCGCGGACAGCGCGCCCTCCTCGATGCCAGTCCTCCTCGAACGCCTACACTCCGACCCCTACCTCCGCGAGGCGGCGTACGCAGCCGAGGTGATCGTGCTCGCCGTGGGCAGCGGCGACGCGACACCGCGACCAACATCAGCACGCTGCCGCCGGGAGCAGCCGTCTCGGTGTCCAGAGGTGACCGTCGAACGGTTCCGCTACGAGCTGACCGCCTGGATGGCCGAGACCGGCCACATCCGCCAGCAAGACCCGCTGGTCCTCCGCGTCATCACCCCACCACCGACGTCGGGGTCACCCCGGCAGAGCGATGTCGCCCGCACCGCCTGTCACGTCGCTGCTGCCCATCGCGTCCCCTGCGTCAACATGTACAGCCTGGCCCGCACCGACCAGCACGTCACCACGGTCGACACCGATCCGCTCCATCCCGAGCTGACGCAGCACGGACATGACCTCGTCGCGGCGAAGCTGATAGCCAGCGGGCTTCCCTGACTGCCCTCAACCGAGAGTTCGGCCACCATGCAGGCGGCTGCAACGTACGTGTCCGAGGGGGGACTTTTCCGTTAACCCCCCTGTGCGCGGACTGGCTGATCGAGCCTGCAAAGGCGCTCTAGTCAGGGACGATGCTGGCGCAGCTCATTGCGCCAGCTGTGCAGGATTCGCGGGACACGCCGTTTGAACACCGGTCTTGTCGGAATTGTGCTTGCCGCCGTCGAGTGGTGGCGGGAGGTCCGATCCGTGATCGAGGTGCAGTGCGGGAGCACCATCGACTAGAGCCACGGCACCGCTGGAGCGCCAGGGTGCGGTTCCTTGCCGAGCCACATCAGCAGCGAATCTAGCGCCGGCAGCATCACTCCTAGCGGGCAGCATCGCCACTCCCATCGACTCTTCGGATAAGCCACCTCCTGGACACTGCCGGGCTGTCAGCAACCGCTGCTCGGTCATTCGAACAAGCCGACGTGAGGGCGGTGGTAGGCGCTGACTCGTGGGTGTTGGGCGTTCAGCGGCGGGGGGGTCGGCTGGAATTGCGGA
>DASQLI010000101.1:0-32548 GCA_035630075.1 Microlunatus sp. | reverse complement strand
GTCGACCACGCCGGCAAGCTCGGCTACCAGGACCTGGATCGGGCCGCCGCCAAGCTGGTCGAGGCGATCGACCCCGACGGCATCCTGCCCAGTGATGAGGCCGAGCACCGGCTCCGCCGGTTCTTCCACCTCAAGCAACGCCAAGACGGCTCCTGGGCCGGTGACTTCCGACTCACCCCTGAGGTCGGGCAGAAGCTCGCCGCCCTCCTCGGCCCGCTGATGAAACCCCAGACCACCACGGTCGACCCCGACGACACCGACGGCGGCGCGAACAACAAGCCAGGTCAGTCGGGTCAGCCGGGTGGGTCAGGCAAGAAGCACGTTGAGCAGGATGAGCGGACCCAAGGGCAACGCCGCCACGACGCGCTCGAGTCGGTGATAGACCTGACCCTGAACAGCGAGGACCTACCCGCGACCGGCGGCACCCCGACCACCCTGATCATCACCATGTCCTGGCAGGAGTTCACCGCAGTCCGCGGTGGCGTCGGCAGCTACGCCGACGGCAGCCCGGTCTCCGCTCAGACTGCGCGTCGGCTCGCCGACCAAGCCGAGGTCGCGTTCTGTGTCAAGTCCGAGAAGGGTGCGGTGCTGGATATGTACCGGACCCGTCGGATCGCCACCCCGACGCAGACGTTGGCGTTGATCGCCCGGGATGGCGGATGTTCGTTTCCAGGCTGTGAGGTGGCGCCGCAATGGTGCGAAAGGCATCATGTGATCGCCTGGTACGACGGCGGCCCGACCAACATCGGCAACCTCACCCTGGTCTGCGGTTTCCACCACCGCCACTTCGCCCAACGCGGCTGGCGGTGCCAAATCAACACCGACGGGCTGCCGGTCTGGATCCCGCCGAAGTGGATCGACCCGCAGCAACGGCCGATCATGCACCACCGGATCATCATCAACAACTGGGACCCGCACCAGCCCCTCGACCTCAACGTCCCCCTCGACTTCAGCGGTCCGGACGAACCGGATCCACCCGATCCGCCGCCGGATCGACTTGCCGGCTCGAGCTGACCGACACCGACAAGATCTCCAGCCGAGCAAGATCAACCAACACCACCGCCACGCCGACCGCCGCAGAACATCGTCCTGCGGCGGCAATCGGCAGGTCCGACCAAGCACCCCGACCAAGATCGCGAGCACAGACCAGCGAACTCAGCGATAGGTCCAGGTCGGGGTCGTCATCTCGTCGGCCTTCAGCTTGAGGTTGTCCAGCACCTCACCGTCACTGACCCGGGTCTGCCACAGGTCCCAGGTCTTGCCGGCGCTGCCGAAGGCCGACTTGCGGTTCGAGACGATCAGCAGGTTCTTCCCGTCCGGGGACCAGATCGGCTTGATGTCGGCGGCCTTGGTGTCAGCGACGGCTCGCTGGCCGGACCCGTCAGCGCTCATCACGTACACGTCGGCATTGCCTCCCACCCCGCCGACCAGTCGGCGGAACGCGATCTGACTGCCGTCCGGGGACCAGGTCGGGTCACCGTCGAGTCCCTTGGCGCCGGAGGTGATCTCCTTCGGAGCGCCGGTGCCGATCAGCGGCAGAGTGTAGAGGGAGCCACCGTCGCCGACCGTCGAGTCGCTGGCCCAGTAGAGGACGGTCTGACCGTCGGGCGAGATCGTCACGTCGCCGATCCGCTTCTCGCCTGCGTCCAGTCGCCGGATGAGGCGACCGTTGGTGTCCACCACGAGCAACCGGAAGTTGTTCTTGCTCAACCGGCAGGAGATCACCATGGTCTCCGGAGCGGCCTGGCTCCAGCTGGCGCCCGCGACGTCGTCGCAACCCGCCGGCTCGCGATCGGCGAGGTCGCGCTCGTCGTTGCCGTCGGAGGCCATCACCTGCAGCGTCCCGCCCTCGAGGAAGATGATCGACGTACGGTCCTTCTGCAGCATGGGGTTGGAGAGCTTGCCGTCCGAACCGGGCAGCGCCTGGGGTGCCCCGCCATCGGCGTTGACGAGGTAGAGCGGACGGCTGTCCTCGTCATCCTCATCGGTGCGCATCGGCACGACGATCAGGTTCTGGGCCAATGGCGGCCCCGCCGGCAGCGCTGCTGTTGCCGGCGTTGAAGCGCCGCTGCTCGGCGTGGCCGAGCCGCCGCCGCTCGCCGACGGTGAGGCCGATAGGGGAGTCGCCGGGGTGCTAGGCGTCGCGGGAGTCGTCGCCGGCGATCCCGATACCGGCGGGGCGGTGATCTGCCCACCGGGCGGGGTCGCGGTGGTCTCCGGCCTGGCCAACCAGAAGCCGATACCGATCGCGGCGCCGATCAGCACCACGGCGCCGATGATCGCCAGGATCAGGTTGCGTCGTGAACCCATCGGCCCCCCGTCCCCGCCCGACTGCGGCGGGTAGCCACCCGGCCCACCAGGACCGCGGCCGCCCGCGCCGTACGCCTGCGTCGCCGGCCCGGGTCGCTGGCCAGGTGGCATCGGGCGTTGACCCGGCGGGCCAGGCCGCTGCCCCTGCCCGACGGGACCCGTGGGCCGCTGTGGCGGAGTCGGCATGCTGGCTGCGATCTGTGGGCTGCGCGGACTCGTGGCGACTGCCGAACCCGTCGGTACGGCAGGGAGCGGCTCCGTCGCCGCGGCCGCGAAGTAGTCGAAGATCAGGTGCTCGGGCATCGGCTGCTCCGTCGGAGATGCGGCGGCCGGTGGTCCGGGCGCGGTGGCGGTTTGAGGGTGCGGTGGAAAGGGCTCCGCTGACGGAGAGAACTCCGGTGGCGGCGCAGGTGCGGCAACGGTCAGGGGTACGGACGCAGCGGACAGGTCGGCGCTGTCCTCAGGCCCGCGATGGGGCATCGGCTCGGGCGGCAGCGCCGGCTCGGCCATCACCGGCGACTCCGTGGGCGCGTCGAGTGGCGCCGGAGAGACGGTCTCTTCCGAGCCGATCGGCCCGTTGGTATCCGCGTCCTCGATCTCTACCTCGTCCTCGGTCTGGACCGGTAGCTGCCCGCCGAGCGCGTTCTCGGTCGTCACGGCGGCTGCCGTCTGCACCGGATCTGGTGCACCCACGAGCGGTGCGCCGGCTGCCGGCACCGGACGGTCCGACACCAGTCCCAAGGCCGCATCCAGCTCCGGCGCCGAGCCGATCACCACCGGCAGGTCCCACTCGCGCGAGACCAGCTCGGTGACCACGGGCATCCGGCTCGCCCCGCCCACCAGGGCGACGCCGGCCAGGTCGCCGGCCGGCACTCGAATCCGGGACAGCAGTCTGTTCGCCAGCCCGAGTGCATCTCGCAGTCCTGGCCGGACCAGTGACTCGAACTCGACCCGACCGATCCGGACGGTCTTGCTCAGACCGGGCATCTCCACCGTGACGGAGGCTTCCGAGGCGGTGGACAAGATCTCCTTCGCCGCCCGACACGCCTGCCGCACCTCGACGGCGCGAGCCCGGGCGGCCGGATCGTCCTTGGTCAGCTCGCGACCCTGATCGCCGAGGTTGCCGCCGACCAGGCGGAACACCGCCTCGTCGAAGTCCCTACCACTCGGATGATCACTGTGCTCGGAGTCGAGCAGCTCGACGAAGTCAGGGTTTCGCTCGGCGACCCCCACCGTGCAGGACCCGCCGCCGAGATCCATGATCAAGAACTTCGCCCCGGCTCCTGGATCGGCACGGGATGCCACGCACCGAGCGGCGGCCTGGAGATCGGCGACCAGCGCGCAGTCCGGCAGTCCCGCCTCGGCTGCGGCGCGCTGCAGACAGGAGCGTTGGTAGTCGTCCCAACCGACGGGGTGGCTCAGAACGCAATCGCTCGGCGCAGCTCCCTGCGCGGTGGTCGCGGCCCGCAGCGCCGCGCTCAGCAGCGCGGCGACGCCGGACTCGGCGGCCACATGATCGGTGCCGTCGTCGAAGGCGGGCAGGTCGGCGGCCAGGCGCTGCAGAGGATCGAGAACGGCCCGCGCGGGATCGCTGGCCGCGCGGGCGACCGCCTGCTCGCCGACCATCACGGATCCGTCGTCGGTGACGTACAAGGTGCTCGGCAGCTGGGGTTGGTGCGAGCCGAGCATGATCACCTCGGCAGGCGAGCCGTCGACCGCCACGGCCGCAGCCACGCTCGTGGCGCCCAGGTCGATGCCCAGCCGGTACGCCATCACTCACCCCCCATGCCAGGAGACGTCGTCGGGTCGGTGGATACACGAGTGGTTCCCCGTCTTGGAGGCAGCGTCCTTCGACAGGCTCAGGACGCGGAGGCTGATCATGGCTGCACCGTGACGTTCCGGGCGACATGCGCGGGGGTGACGGAGCGGACCAACGCGTCGAGTCGGTCGCCGTCGACGCTGTCGACCGGCGCCCGGACCACCACGGAGACGCTCGGGTCGGGATTGCCGGGCAGGTCGCCGCCAGGACTGGGTGACCACCGCGTACCACCGGACTCCGAGACCTCCACGCCGATGCCGAGGGCGCTCTGCAGGGCGAGCTCGATGCTGCGTCGCGTGCCGCGAGTCGCGTTCAGCGACCCGGCGATCGCCAGCTCGTGGCGCTGCACCGCATGCTCGACTCCCGGGTCCACGGCGAGCCCGAGCCACTGGGCGAGCCAGCCGATCATGTCCTCCGGTGTGGTTGCCGGGTCCAGGTAGTCGGCGAACGTGTCCAGCGTGAGCAGGGCGGGGGCCAGCACCTCGTCGAAGCTCGCGCACAGCTCGCGGGCGAACGGGTCCTCCCGCAGCAGCGCAGGCAGCGTCTCGGCGAGCGGGTGCGGAGTGGCCAGCCCGGCCACCATCCCTCTCATCGGGTCACCGTGATCATCGGGTCACCCTGACCTGGTGGTCGTAGGAGTAGACCAGGCCGGTCGGCGGCAGGTCCATCCGCTCGACCGCTGCGTCTCGGCGACCGGTGTCGGCCTCGGCCGGATAGAGAGCCACCCGCACCTCCCGGGACATGTCCACGCCGGGGATCCTGGCCAGTGCGGCATGGACCTCATGGGACTGTACGGACCGTCCGAACGGCCACCCGGTGCCGTCGGGCCCCCCGAGCAGCGGGTGGTAGAGCCGGTACAGCGCCCGCTGGACCTCAATCCGCACCTCGGACGGGTCGAAACGTGGACGGCAGGACAGACTCACCACCGCCGTCATCCACAGGTAGTCCGGCGGTTGCACGAGCACTCGGGTACCGACCAGTCGTCGCTCGTCGAGGGCGTTGCTGATCCGCTCCAGGATCTGCCACGGCGGATCGAGGTCCGCCCGCTCGATCCGGCCGACGTCGTCGCTGGCCACGTGGGGGACCACCAGCACCCGTACCCCCGCCGTCGCGCCCGGCTCCGGCACGCAGACCACCCGGGCCGCGTCCGGGGCGACGTCGCGGGCCAGCTCCTCGAAGTCCTCTGCCGTCACCGCCCGCCCACGGGAGCGCAGCAGCAGAGGTCCACGCGCCTTGGCGTCGTCCAGGGTCTCCGGCTCGGCGCCGCCGATCGCGGGCGACCGGTTCTCGACCCGGGAGACGTACGGGACCGACGTCTTGAGCACCCGGATCTGGCCGCGGGCGACGTTGCCGGCCTGGCCGCCACCTGACCGGTACGTGTCCAGCCGGATCGTCGCTCCACTGGGCGGCACGGCTCCGTAGTTGATCAAGGCACCGCTCGCGGCCCGGATGGCCGGCCCGAACAGCAGCAGGCCGGCGTAGGCGTCGATCCGGAAGTGGCGGTCGGTCGGCGAGGACTGGGCGAAGTGTGGCACCTCGGTCCAGGTCTGCTCCTCCTCCCCGACGACCACCGCGCAGGTCAGCGGCGAGTCGGAGGCGACCACCGGTCGGCGGCGCAGGCTGAACCGCTGGCCGGGGGTCCCGTCGGAACGCCCCACGGCCTCGGCGTGGACGGTCTCGGCGTTGATCATCGGCGCTGTGCCGCCGATCGTGTGGGCCGCGATGCTGATCACCGTCGGTGACTCGGTGTAGGTGGGCTGGTCGGGCTGCGCCTGCACCAGCCGACAGCGCAGCCAGCCGGCCCGCTCCTTGGCGATCACCGACGTCTGGTGGTTGGGCGGCACGTGGATGATCACGTCGCCCGGCTTGTTGAGACCGCCGGTGTCGTCGGAGCCCAGCTCGCAGGCCGCCCAGCCCTCGTCGGTCCAGGCCTCCCAGACCACTGGTGGCCGCCGCGGGTCGACCCCGCGACCGGACACCGTGCAGTCGAGCCGGAGCAGGATGGCGCAGGACGGAACGGCTTCGGTGAGGCCGATCAGCATCGAGTCCCCGACGACCGGGACGGCGCTGAAGGCCCGGAAGCCGCCACGTCCGACCGACAGGGTGGTGTCCGTGGCCGGGCTCTGATGCGGCTGCACGGCGGCGTGGCCGAATGCGCAGGCCACGATGGCGAGCTCGCGGTTGGTACTGAACACCACCGGGTCGGAGATGTCGGTGCGGGGTGTGGCGACCTGGGTCTCCGGACGGACGGTCACCGTCTGCGGTTGTGGCGCCGACAGCCAGAACGTCACCTCACCGCGGGCAGCGGCCGACGACCGGAGCTCCACCCCGATCAGCTCGAGGAACTTGATGTAGTGCAGGTCCGGAACGCGGTTCAGCCGGTAGATCAGCTGGTCCACCATCTGGGCCACGGCCTCGATCAAGGTGACACCCGGGTCGGAGACGTTGTGGTCGGTCCAGCTCGGGCATCGTTGCTGGACGAGACGCTTGGCGTCGTCGACGAGATCCTGGAAGTGACGATCGTCGAGATTCGGGGCGGGGAGCATCAGGAACCTCCGGTGATGGCGACCGGCTCGGCTCGCTCGAGCGGGGTGTCGTGGTCGGGTATGACGTAGAACGGGAAGACCAAGTTGCGTGGATCGTTGAGGCCACGCACCTGGTAGCGGATGTCGACGTAGAGCGTGCCGGCCTCCATCGCCGCGAAGCTCACCGCGACGTCGAGGACGTCGATCCGCGGCTCCCAGCGCTCCAGGGCGGCCCGGACGTCGTACGCGATCTGCCCGGCGGTGGCCGATGTCGCGGTGTTGAAGACGTGATCGTGGATGCGGCAGCCGAACTCGGGCCGCATCGGTCGTTCGCCGCACGCGGTGCCGAGGATCAGCCGGATCGACTGCTCCAGCTCGCGATCGCGGTTGACCAGCGCCACCCCGCCGGTGGCATCGGTGCCGAGCGGGAAGGACCAGCCGGCCCCGACGAAATCCACACCTGCAGCCATCGTCAGCCTCCGATCATCACAGTCATGCAACCGACGATCACCGGCGCACCACAGCCGGCCAGGTCGCCCATCCGAGCCGCCGGCTGGCCGCCGATCAGCACCGTGGGACAGCCGGGCGGGATCAGTGGGGTCGGTGGATGGGGCGTGACTCCCGGGAAGGAGCAGGCGTGCATCGACCCGACGGTGGCGGCGACCATCCCGCCGATCATGACGGTGGGGACGCCCGGTCCGGTGATCACTCCGGGATGACCCGTCGGGTCCCCGACCCGAGCTGCTGGTGGCACGATGATCATCCCCTGTCAGTTGATCCGCACCATGGCGCCCTGCACGGTGCAGACCGCGCCCGCCTTGAGCTCGGTAGAGGTCTGACCCTCGATGGCGACACTCATCCCCTTGAGACTGACCGGACCGGTGGCGGCGACATCCACTGAGCCCTGACCACCGTTCAGGTTCACCCCGGCGGTCGCGGCCAGGTCGATCTTGTTGCCCTTCAGCGCGATGTCGGCCTGCTTGGCGTCGATCGTGATGCCCTTGGAGCCCTCGATCGTCACCGTTCCGTCGGACTTGACCGTGATCGAGGTCTGCGACTGGTCCATGATCAAGGTCAGCTTGTCACCGGCAGTGGTGGCGCGGATGCCGTCACCGCCGCTGGCGTCGACCAGGTCGATCCGATGTCCCTTCCGGGACACGAAGGAGCGGCGATCGATCTGGCCTGTGCCGCCGTCGACGACGTCGATCGGTCCGGACGGCGGCGTGTCGATCCCGTTGTAGAGGCCGCCGAGCACAACCGGCCGGTCGATGCACCCCTGCTCGAAGGCCACCAGCACCTCGTCGCCGACCTCGGGCAGCACCTGGAAGCCCCGGTCCTTGCCGGCACCGACGTGCACCGTACGGGCCCAGCCGCTGACGTAGTCGTCGGACAGCCACGGCAGCGTCAGCCTGACCCGCCCCTGGTTCTCGGGATCGCTGACGTCGCTGACCTGTCCGATCGCCGGGCCGGGCGCCGCCTGGACACGACCGCCCGACGAGAGCCCGAACAGGGTCCGGTCCTTGCGGCCGGTGACCGAGAGCGCTGTGGTGTAGCCGGTCTGCGGGTCGAAGCGGTGACGGGAGGTGGTGATCGTGTACTTGCCGTCGAACGGCTCGCCGAGTCCGTCGATGCTGATCGCGGTGCCGGCCCGCAGCTTCGGGTTCCCGCGCGCCGTTCCCTCGAACTCGGCGAAGGAGCTTCCTTGATCATCGGCGAGCGCGGCGGCGGCCTGGTCGACCTCGGCCTGGTTCCGGTAGGGCACATCGGTGGCCACCAACGGTGGTGCCGCGAACACCTTGGCCAGCTTCTCCGCTGTCGCCGCGGGTAGCTCGACGCGGGTGGAGGTCGCCGGCTGGTTGGCCGTCAACGCCTGCTTGGTGGCCACGTCCCAACCGCGGACCTCGACGGTGTCGACCTGACCGGCGGAGGTCAGCACCGACCGGAAGCGGAGCAGATCACGCCCCATCTGGAGGGCGAGCGGTTCCGGATCGGCGACCCCCTGCGCGGTGGGTGCGGTGCCGGCGACCGCCGGCGACGCGAACGAGAACTTCCCTTGCCGCACGGTGATCTCGAGGTTCGCGGTCCGCGCCAGTCCGGTCAGGATCTCCCAGTCGGTCTGGCCGGCCTGGCTGAGGTGGTCGTAGACCGTCCGGGTGGACGTGACCTCGCCGATCTCCAGCCCGGCGCGCTGGGCGATCGTGGTGGCGATGTCGGATGCGGTCATCTGCTGGTACGCCGCCGTCCGCCGCCCGCGGAAGAGACGGTGAGCCTGGTCGTAGCCACGGAGCACCGTGAACGTGCCGCCACTGTCGTACTCGGCTTCCAAGGCGGTGATCTCACCGAAGATCAGCGGCTCCGGTTCCGCACCGGTGGCGACCTGGACGCTGATCTTGATCGCCGACCCGATCTTGGCGCCGGTCTTGGTGACGACGAGACGGTGCGGATCGCGGAACCGGAGCACGAAGGTGTCGGGCAGCTGCTGGCTGTCGTCCACGTAGGCCGACACCAGCAGTGGGGCGATGTCGTCGGGCAGCGGCTTGCCGTCGATCTCGGCCAGGCAGGTGCTGGTGATGCTCATCGGGCGCCCAGCTCCTCGGGAGTGGGCAGCAGCAGCACCGTGCCGGTCGGCACCCGCAGCGGGTCGTCCAGGCCGTTGAAGGCGGCCAGCGGACGCCAGGCGGTCGGGTCGCCGTACTCCGCGTACGCGACCGAGGCCAGGCTGTCCCCGGCCACGGTGCGATGCACCCGGCGGACCTGGTGGCTGCCGGAGGTCGGGTTCTGCCGGAAGGGCTCGCCCGGCATCTCCTCCAGGCTGACCGAGCAGACGGCCCGGATCGGGGTGCCGTCGGAGGAGAACAGGGTGAACTTGGCGCTGATCGAGGTGACGAAAGCCGGGAAGCTGGAGATCGAGCCCCAGTGCAGCACGACCAGCGGCGGCATCGGCTTGCTCTGGTTGGCGGTCTCCGGGGTCGCGATGCAGCAGGACAGCAGCTGCTCCACCGCGGCGACGACCGAGCCGTCACGGGGTCCGGTGGCGTCGAAGAACATCTCCAGCGTCATCTTGGAGGGCTCGGGTCCGTTGAACTCCGGTGGGCTGGCCTTCTTGGACTTCTTGCTGGGCTCACGCTTCCACGCGGCCGACTTGGTGATGGTGACTTCCTTGGGGTTGAACTGGAAGTCGATCACGCCGCGCTTGGCGCCGGGCTCGCCGCCACCCGCTGCGCCGGGAGTGGGGTCGTACAAGGTCAGCTTGGCCTTGTCCATCTGGGGGCGGCCCTGGACTCCCTTGCCGCCCGAGGCGCCGGCATCTTGCGGCTTGCCCGGGCTTGCCGCCGCCGCGGAGGCCTGCAGGGCGATGGGGGTGCTCATCAGCTCTTCCCGGGCAGGAATCCGTGGTGGGCGAGCTCGACCGTCTCCATCGCCACCTTGGGTGTGTCGGGATTGAGCGTGGGACCCGACCACCGGACCGGGATCACGCCGTCGAGGTTCCAGGTGGCGACGACGTCGAAGTCACCGGTCATGGCCGTGATCGTCGCCGTCTGCCGCTCGACACCGTTGGCGAAGCTGCACAGCCAGGCCGTGAGCTTGGCGCTGTCCTTGCCGACCGGTCGGCTGAGCTTGACGTTGCCGTACTTGATCCTGGTCGGCAGCTGCCAGACGAAGGCGTTGTTGCCACCCTCCTCGCGCTGCTCCACCACGATCTCCAATCCGAGTCCCTCGCAGGAGTTGAAGGAGCCCAGATCGTCGGAGTCGATCTTGACCTTGAAGCAGATGCTGACGGCCGGATCGTTGTTCTCACTCATGGGCAGTCCCTCTCGATCGTGCGTGCCGACTAGCCATCGCCGAACACTCCTGACCGCTCTCGGTCCAACCAGAGCTCGGCCCGCAGCCGGGCCACCAGGGGCTCGTACAGCCGCCGCGCCATCTCGTCCACATCGGCCGTCGGGACAGCCGCCGCGGTGGGCACCGCCGCCGCTCCGGCAGATGTGCTGGCAGCCGGTACGGCCGCGTCAGCCGCAGCCGAGCCAGCCCCGCCGTCCGACGCCGGCTCGGTGGCGGAAGGAACCGCCGCGGTGTCGGTGCCGCTCGCGCTCGCCGAGCTGTCGTCCGACGACAGCCGCTGGACGGTGGCGACTGCCGGTTCCGGTGCACGGGGTGCGGGAACCGATGCGGCGACGGGCGTCAGGCTCGTCCCCCGGAACATGCTGTCGAACGACCTGGCTGACCCGCTGGCGACGGGTTCGCCGGCGGTGAACGCGGACCGGTGGTCGGCCGAGGAGCGCTGAACGAGGGGCAGGCCGACCGCGACCCTGCTGGCTGTGGCGACAGGAGCGGACCCAGCGGCCGGGTCCGGGTTTCCCGGTGAGGTCGGCCACGATGCGGTGTCGGACGGAACGACCACGGACCCCGCCGCGAGTCGCTGCGCCGACGGCACCGCCGCTGACCCGGCTCCGGCGACGGTCGGCGCGGAGTGACTGCCGCGCGGACTCGGACCGGAGACCGCGCCGAGGGTGATGGTGGTGAGGAACGAATCGGCTGCAACGGAACCGCTGGTCGGTCTCTCGGCCATCGCGGGCCGGGCGGACGTGCCGACGGTGGACCGAGCGGTGGTTGCGGTCGGTGGCGGGGCTGGTGCCCCGACGTGCAGGGTGCGCTGCACCTGGGCTGCGCCCCCAGATGCGGTGATCGCTCCGGTCCCATCGACGACGGCGGTGGGGGTGGGGGCGAACGGGACGACCGGGTCGGACAGCTCTGGGTCCGTCGGCTGGCCGCTCGCTGGAACGATCGTCCGGGTCGAGGCAAGCGGGAGGGCGACCTCGGTGAATCCCGACGTCGCTTCCGGCTCCAGCGGCGACTCCGGCCGGAGAGCGAGATCTGGGACTGCAGGTCGTCCGACCGCGGGCGGCGGCAGTGTCAGCGGCTCTGCTGGTCGCGCCGGTGGCGTGGTTGTTCGAGCCACCACCGGCGTGGTCGGCCCGGCCGGGGCGGATGGGGCGGCAGCCTCGGGCGGTTCCGGCGCCGGCTGGTGATCATGGTCAGCGGTGCGCACGAGTGATGACGGCAGGCCGGCTTCCCGCTGTGCGCCGGCCAGCGGTGCGTCGGCGACATCACCGGTGCGCCGTGGGATCGACGGATCCGCCGAGGTGACGGTGGCTACGACCGGCGACGCGGTGTCGAGGCTGCGCAGCGACCGCTGCAGGGATGCTGGGCGGTCGGGTTGGGGGGGACGAGGACGCTGGACCGGGACCGCCGGTCCGACCGGGCCCGGCTGCTCGACGGGCCCTGGCTGCTCGACGGGCCCCACCTGCTCGATCGGCGACCCCGAGACGTCAGGTGCGCTGGGTGTGCCGAGCAACGGCGAATCCGACCCTGGCGAATCGAGCACCGTCGAGTCGGGGACGGAGGCGCCCGATCGGCCGCCGCCGCTGTCGTTCGACGCCTCGGTCGACCGAACGGCGTCGGGCGCTGCGTCGGGGCCCTCAGCGGTGATCGGCATCTCCGGCAGCTCCCAGCGGACCGTGGTCAGTGCGTCCGAGCCAGACCAGGCCACCCGTCGCTGCACCCGATGGGCAGGCTTCTGCACGCGCTGGATGGGCACGGCCAGGTCCGGCCCGTCGTCATGTACGGTCGGCTGACCCACGGACGCGAGCCCGTCCACCAGGCCGCCGATGGTCGCATCGACCTGGTGGCTGAGCGGTCGGATGAACCGCGGGTCCGCGTGGGCGGCGAGTCCGGCGCGGAAGTCGTCACGTACCGCGATCCGCTGCACCGGGGTTGCTGCCCGCGGTGTCAGGACCGGGAGGTCTCGCCACGCCCCGGCCCGGGGATGATCCGCCGCCTCTGCCGGGGGGGCAATGGCGGCGGGGGACAGCTCGACGGCGGGTTGCCGGTCGCGCGACCGGCCCCACCAGCTCGACGGCCGCCAGCCCATCGTCGGTGTCCTCTCAGGATTCTTGGATGCGGATGTTCAAGGCACTGATCTCGCTCACGAACCGACGCCGTTCTTGATGGTCGAGATCGAGCAGGTCGTCCCGGGACCAGTGCAGGTAGTAGGCGACGTACGCGATCTCGGCGTAGAGCCGATCGACCGCGTACGTCTCTATTCCCCCAGGCGGCCCCCGGACACGTCGACCGCGAAGCGATGGGAGCACGAGGGACACGTCACCGCGGCTCGGGTGTGCCCCTCGGTGTTGACCCGACGGTAGAGGTTCTGCAGGAAGGCGAGATCGGCGGCGAACAGGTCCTCGACCACCCCGGCGTGGACATCGGTGATCGTGCCGATCCGGGTGATCACCCGGGCCAACAGCACTACCGTCAGGTACGCGGCGTTCTCCCGAACCCGGTCGTCCCGCAGGGGGATCAGCTCGTCGCGGGCCGTGGCGAGCCGCATGGTGCCCTCACGGTGCACCGCGCCACTGCCGTCGACGTACCCGCGGGGCAACACGAACGCGAACTCGGTGACCAGCGGCTCCGGGCGTGGCGCGGGCGGTTCGGACCGTCCGGTGCTCTCGGCGACGTCGGCCACCACCAGGTCCGCCAACGAACCGCGCCGCATCACTCCACCTCGATGCTCTCGCAGGTCAGGACGAGCTTCTCCGAAAGGTAGGTGGTGTCGCCCGCCTTGAGGGTGCCGACCTCCAGGCTCTTCGGCCAGGCGTTGGTCAGCTTGTATCGCTTGACCGGATTGCCCTCGAAGTCGTAGACGATGATCGCGCCGCCCCGCCGGACCTCGGACATCTTGCCGAATCGGCTGTCCTTGACCCAGTTCTCGAAGCTGTTGTCGGTGGTGAGTCCTCGGGTCAGGGTGATGTCCGGGGCCTTGGGCCGACCGGGGAGCCGACGGATCGCGTACTTGCCGTCAGGCCCGTTCTCCTTGAACTCGACGACGTCCTGCTCGATCTTCAACCCCGACACCTCGGTGATCGACTTGATGGTGATGCCGTCGAACTCCAGGCCGAACGAGTGCGCGGTGGTGCTGTTGTCGGTGAGTGCCATCTCGTGATCTCCCTTCTAGGCTGATGTGGTGGGTCCGGTCACTCGCTGACCAGCGAGGTGCCGCCGGAGAACTGGGACAGCCGGAAGATCACGAACTCCGCCGGCTTGACCGGGGCGACACCGATCTCGCAGACCACCTGGCCGGCATCGATGCCCTCGGCCGGGTTGGTCTCGGCGTCGCACTTGACGTAGAACGCCTCGTCCGGGGTGCTGCCGAACAGCGCGCCGGCCCGCCACTCGTTGACCAAGAAGGCCGAGATCGTCCTCCTGATCTTGGCCCACAGCGCCTCGTCGTTCGGTTCGAAGACGACCCAGCTGGTGCCGTCCAGGATCGACTCCTCGAGGTAGTTGAAGAGCCGGCGGACGTTCAGGTAGCGCCACGCCGGATCGGAGGAGAGGGTGCGCGCACCCCAGACCCGGATGCCGCGACCGGGGAACGCCCGGATGCAGTTGATACCGACGGGATTGAGCAGATCGTGCTCGTTGCGGGTGATGTTGATCTCCAGGTCGACGGCGCCGCGGACGATCTCGTTGCCCGGTGCCTTGTGCACGCCGCGGGTGTCGTCGTTGCGCCCCCAGATGCCGGCGATGTGACCGGACGGTGGCAGGTAGGACTGCAGCCCGGTGAGGGGGTCCATGGTCTGGATCCACGGCCAGTAGAGCGCCGCGTACATCGAGTCGTACTTCGCCTTGTCGACCCGCCACTCCTTGACCTGCTGGGCGTTCAGACCAGGTGGGGGGTCGAGGACGGCGATCCGGTCACCCATCAGCTCGCAGTGCGCGATCATGGCCGTCTGCACGGCCTGGACCGTGTCCAGGTCGATCGCGCCCTGTTGGTACGCGCTCATCAGGTCCGGGACGCACAGCATGGTGATCTCGTCGACGGCCTCCAGGCCGGCGAACCCGGTCCGATCCGCGACGTCGCCGACGTAGTCGTCGGCGCTCAGCCTGGTGGAGGGCAGAGCAGCCGCAGCAGGTGGGGCGGCCAGCGCGGACTCGGAGTTGGGCAGCCGCTCCAGACCTCCGCTGCTGGTCTCCTCCAGGTTGACCAGCTTGGAGGTGGCGTTGACCAGCGTCGCCACGTTCTGCTTGCCGCGTCCCATGGTTGCTCCGTCGAACTCCTCGACGACCTCACCGTTGCGCTTGATGAGGACCTTGAACGTGTCGGGTGCCGGTCCGTCGCCTCCGGGGTCGGTGATCTCAACGCTGACCTCGCCGGGTTGGACCGCAGGATCGATGGCGGTGACCTTGAGGCGACCGATCTGGGCGGTGGGCCCGCTGGCCAGCTGCTTCGCTCGCGCACTGCGCGGTGCAGGTCCGCTGGAACCGCCGGGATCCTGCCCGACCCTTACGACGTAGCAGTTGCCGCCACCGTTCATGAAGTAGCCGTAAACGGCCTGGGCGAGGTAGCTGCCGGCGACGAAGCTGCCGAAGGTGGTCGTGAACTGCGTCCAGTTGCTGACCAGGGTGGGCCGGTTGAACGGGCCCGACTCGGCGAGCCCGACGAACGCGGCGATGGCGGTGCCCACACCCTCGAGCGGGCGCGCACCGGCGGGGACTTCTTCGACGTAGACCCCGGGCGACTGGTAGGTCGGCATGCTGGCTCCCCTGAAGAGACGAGGTGTGGTGATGGTGCTCCTTGATCACGAGCCTCCACCGTGGGAGCCGTCGAAGACACGTCCGCCCGGACGCGCGGTCAGGCACACCCCGCTGCCCGTTGGGGCAAGCGGACCTCAGCCCCCCGCGGCCTCCTCGTCCTCCAGTGGTTCGTCGTCGGCGGCCTCCCGCTGGACGAACGACCCCTGGAGGACCTCCTCCTCGTCCTCGGCGGGACCCTCGTCGCGCTGGACGAACAGTCCCTGCACCTCGGGCTCCTCCTGGTCGTGCGCGTCGTGATCATGGCCCGGATGCCGCTGCACCGCTGCCGGTGCCGCCATCACCCGCTCCGCGTTGGCCGACGCTTCCCGCTCGAACCTGTCGCCGGGATCGGAGACCTTGATGCCGCCCGGCGCCTCGGTGCCGTCTACGGGGCCGGACCGCTGCTGCAGGACGTGGGTGAGCTCGTGGGCGAGAGTCACTCGGCCGGCGTCGGACGACGGGTCGTAGCTGTCGCGCTGGAAGACGACGTTCGAGCCGACGGTGTAGGCGTGGGCGTTGACGGCCGACGCGGACTCGGCGGCCGCCGAGTCGTCGTGGATGCGCACGTCGCCGAAGTCTGCGCCGAGCCTGGCCTCCATGTCGCCTCGCACCTCCGGTTCGAGCGGCCGACCGCCGGAGCCGACCACGTCGTGCACCGGCGACTGCTCCTCGTCCGCCATCAGCTGAGCGACGGCTCCGTTGCCGGCCAGGCGTTGCAGATCGAGGGTTCCGGCCGCACCCAGCACATCCAGCCGACCGGCGGCGGCCGCTCGGCCGTGCGCGTCGGTGCGTTCGTCGACCCGGCCCGACTTCGGCCGCAGTGGGTCGATCAGGTCGTCGTGAAGGTGATCGTGCACAGCCATGACCTCCGCTCGCAAGGCGTACCTCTAGGCACTGTCGCACGAAGCGGGAGTCGGCGGTAGGGCGCTGGGCGCAGCGCGGGCTGCCCGAAGGGGCAGCTCGGTGCGGTCGTGACGTGCGAGCATGAGGGATGCCTGCGCCACCGGCCACGGGACAACGGATCACCTGGACGGACGTTCCCGCGCACGTGCGCGCGGGGGTCGAGCACGTTCTCGGCGGCCGGGTGGTGCACGCCGCGAGCCAGTCCGGAGGCTTCTCGCCCGGCACGGCCGATCGGGTGCTGCTGGACAACGGTGGTCGCGCCTTCGTCAAGGCCGTCAGCCCGCTCCAAAACCCCGACTCCCCGGATCTGCTGCGCCAGGAGGGCGACCACCTGGCCGTGCTCGGCGCCAGCAGGCACGTCCCTGAGCTGATCGGCCGCTACGACGACGGCTACTGGATCGCGGTGATCATGGAGGAGATCGACGGCCGGTGCCCGTCGGTCCCGTGGAGCCGTGATCACGTCGACCTGGCGCTGAGCACCCTGGCCGACCTGGCGGTCGAGCTGACGCCGACCCCGATCCGTGACCTGCGTCCCATCGCGGAGGGGTTCTCGACCCTGTTCGCCGGCTGGCGGAGGCTCCGAGAGGAACCGTCGCAGCCGATCCGTCCGTGGGTCGGCGACCATCTCGAAGATCTGGCTGAGCTCAGCGAGTCCACGCTCGGGCAGCTGGTCGGAGACACGGTCGTGCACTGCGACGTCCGAGCCGACAACCTGCTGGTCCGACCGGACGGGTCGATGGTCGTGGTGGACTGGCCGTGGGCCCTGGTCGGGCCGGACTGGCTGGACCGGTTCCTGCTCCTGATCAACATCGATCTCTACGGCGGCCACGACGTCGAGGCACTGGTCGCGCGCTACCTGTACGGGGTCGATCCGACGTTGATCACCGGGACGCTGGCCGGCCTGTGCGCCTTCTTCACCGATGCGGGCCGGCAGCCGCCGGTGCCCGGTCTGCCCACCCTGCGTGCCTTCCAGCAGGCTCAGGCCGACTCCACGACGGCATGGCTGCGTCGTCGCCTTCCCGGTCGGAGGTGGATGTGACCGTCGCCGTACGCCTGGTGACCGAGCAGGACACCGACGAGATCACCGCCCTCGTCGTCCGTAACCTGCTGTTCCTTGCACCCTGGGAACCGGAGCGCTCCGACGACTACGCCACCGAGTCGACCCAACGCCGGATGATCACCGACGCCCTCGCCCGGCATGCCGAGGGCGCGCTGGTCCCGCTTCTGATCACGGTCGACGAGGCGATCGTCGGACGGATCAACGTGGCCGACATCGTCCGCGGTGCCTTCCAGTCGGCCCATCTGGGCTACTGGGTCAGCCAGGACAGCAACGGCCGCGGTGTGGCCACCGCGGCGGTCGCCGCGACCATCGACCTCTGTTTCGGCGAGTACGATCTGCACCGTCTCCAGGCCGGCACCCTGCTGCACAACCACAGTTCTCAGCAGGTGCTGCAGCGCAACGGCTTCACGCGGATCGGGCTCGCCCACCGCTACTTGAAGATCGCCGGCTGCTGGCAGGACCATCTGCTGTTCCAGCGTCTGGCCGACTGACGATCAGCGGGTGAGCTCGGGGTAGTAGCGACCGAACTCCCGCTCCAGCACCAGGCGACCCAGCTTGCGATACTCCTGCTCGACCGCGTCCACCACCTGCTGCATGCCGACCGGAGATTCGAGCGCCGCCGCGAGATAGGCGGCCGTCGTCGCCGCCGAGCGGATGTTGCCGCCGGCCAGCTCGAAGGACTCGGCCAGGAAGGTCAGGTCCAGGTCGTCGGCCAGCGGGAGGGGGTACGCCAGGCAGCGTTCCCACAGCGAGCGTCGCAGCTCGGCTGCCGGCGCCGGGAAGTCGATGATCGCGTCAAGGCGGCGGATGAACGCCTCGTCGATGTTGGAACGCAGGTTGGTGGCCAGCACGGCCAGACCGTCGAACGTCTCCAGGCGCTGCAGCAGGTAGGCGCTCTCGATGTTGGCGTAGCGATCATGGGCGTCCTTGACGTCGCTGCGCTTGCCGAAGATCGCGTCGGCCTCGTCGAAGAACAGCACCGCGTTCACTCCGGCGGCTTCGGAGAAGATCCGCTCCAGGTTCTTCTCGGTCTCTCCGATGTACTTGTCGACCACGGTGGCCAGGTTCACCGTGTAGAGATCCAGCCCCAGGTCGCCGGCGATCACCTCGGCGGACATGGTCTTGCCGGTGCCGGAATCCCCGGCGAACAAGGCGATCACCCCTCGTCCGCGACCGCCGCCGCGGCGCATCCGCCACTGGGTCAGCACCTGGTCCCGATGGCGGGCCCGGGCTGCGAGCTCGACCAGTGATCGTCGCACGGTGGGCGTCAGGACCAGGTCGTCCCAACCGACCTCGGGTTCGGTTCGTCGGGCGAGCCGCTCCAGGCCGGCAGCGTTCTGCGACCGTACGCCACGGCGCAGGTCGTCGGCGTCGATGAGACCGTCGCGGAGTCGCGCTGTGGTGGCGGCCATCCGCACCGCGCGGCTGATCTGGGTCGGGCCCAGGGCGAGATGGCCGACCAACCGGTCCAGGTCCAGCCCGGACGCGGTCGTTCCGGCGGCGGTGAGCTCTCGGCGCCACAGCGCCGTACGGTCACCGCCGGGCGTCCCGAGGGCCTCGACGGACACCGGATGCCGGGCGGACCAGAGCGGATCCCAGGTCGCGGCTCCGCACAGCAGCACCGGCGCGTCAGCCTCGGCCAGAGTGGCGATCACCTCGGGGTGTCCGTCGGTGACCTGGTCCAGGGGCCAGGCGACGAGCCCCGCATCACGAAGGAGCGCCTCCCGGACAGCCAGCCGGGCGGCGGTCGACGGATCGGCGCTGCGAGCCAGCCTTCCGAGATCGAGGGCGACCGCCGATCTGCCGATCGCCGTCAGCGCCCCCGCCGCGATGGCCGGGGCGGTCCCGGTCCCGCGGTCGCCGAGATAGAACAGCTGTACGCCGCTGTTCATGGCGTGCGCGATCTGCTCGGCCAGCGGTCCGTCGATCTCGCTGGTCTCGGTCAGCAACCCACCGAGCGCGGGATCGGGAGCGTCGTCACCGAGCAGGTGGGCGACGACCCGGTCCGGCACCCGGAGGCCACGGGTCAGCAGCGGCCGGTCCTGATCTTCGACGACGACCAGGCCCTGGCTGACCAGTGGTCGGCTGGCCTCCAGGCGGCTGCGGGCCTCACCCGCCAGGTCGCTGGCCCCGGCCAGCTGCAGTGCGAGGCCGATCGAAGCCCGCCGCCGGGTGACGTCGTCGTTCAGGTAGCCGTAGAACCGCTCGAACCGCGAGTCCAGGTCCGGCAGCAGCGCGGTGATCAACAGCTCGGTGTCCAGGGCGGTCAGTCGAGCTTGCACGGACAGCCGACGAAGTCGTACGTCGTTGCCGTCGGCCGCGGCGGCGGTCGCCTCGTCCTCGATCCGGTCCAGCGCGGACCGGTCCAGCGACACCGTCTCCGGCCCGTCGCCGACCAGCAGTCGGGCGACGGCGTCGTCGGAGAGGTACAGACCTCGGAACGGGTCGTCCGGGGTGGGATCGAGCTGACGTCTCTCGGCGACGAGCGACCGCACCCGCTGCTCGACCAGGGCGGCACGGGCCAGCAGGTGGCGCAAAGAGGCGTCGGTCACGACGACCTCGTCACCTCGACGCCGCCCCGTCGGGTGCGTCGCATCGACACGCGTCCGGCTTCGCCCAGGTCGAGCCCCACCCGTTCGGACCGCTCCTCGACGTCGGTGTCGGAGAAGTCGAACAGCGGTGGCTCGGTCACCGCCGGTCCGAGTGGGAACTGCTGACCGGTGCTGATCGGGGCGATCACCACCACGTCGATGGAGGGCTTCAGCTCACCACCGAGGGCCGACCAGACGTCGGCGAATCCACGGTCCTCCGGCGGCGGCAGACCGATGGTGAGCTGGACGGGCAGACCGACCGCTGCCAGGTCGCCGTCCAGCAGGTCGGTCGGCACCGCGTCGTAACGCAACAGCGTGCCGAGCAGCGCGGAGAGCAGCCGGTGCTCGTCCTCGGGTCGCTGCGTCCAGGCGGTGACCAGGTAGGACAGCTTGAAGTGCCGAGGCGGGAGGTGGCGGCCCGTGATGACGCGACCGTCGGCGTCGTAGGTGTTGATCACCCCGCGTTGCCGCAGCTTCAGGTCCTCCCGGATGTCGTACAGGTAGACGTCGATGGTCGGGGTCGTCCGGCGGCCGGCCCACTCGCGGGTGGGCGCGTCGAAGACGACCTCGACATCGCGGATGCCGGTGTCGCGCTCGATCAGCGTGCGAAGGGCGGAGTCCACCTCGTGGATCACCTGACCATGCTCTCGGGCAGCTGAGGATCGGACCAGTGGACGGGGATCCACCGCGGGGGCATCGTCGGCTGCCCGATCGGGCACGCCCGTCGCGCGCGACCGCGCGCGTGCGTCGCGGCGAGGGCGGTTGGGCCCTAGTCTTCGCTCATGGCCGACCCGTTGATCAGCCTGGACACCGAGCACGCCTCCGTGCAGCCCGGTGGCCAGGTGCGGGTCACGGTCACCGTCACCAACACCGGCGCGCTGGTCGAGGGTTTCTGGCTGCAGGTGCTCGGTCCCGCGGCTGCCTGGGCGGAGATCGTGCCGCCGGAGCTCTCGATCTACCCTCAGCAGGACGCGACCGCGGCAGTGATCATCTCGCCGCCGGCCGACAACTCCGCGCTCAGCGGGGTGGTTCCGTTCGGAGTGCTGGCGTCGTCGACGCTGGACGGGAACTCCAGTGCCGCCGCCGAGGGCGACCTCGAGATCGGTGAGCTGCACAGCCTGCAGACCAAGATCATCCCGGTGACCTCCACCGGTCGCTGGCGCGGACGACACGTGATCCAGCTGAGCAACTGGGGCAACTCGTCGGCCGGGCTGCGGCTGGTGCCCACGAACCCCGACGACGCGTTGGGCTTCTATCTCAGCCCGGAGTACGTCGACCTGCCTCCCGGTGGCCAGGCCACGATCCGGCTGTCGGCCCGCACCAAGAACCCCTTCCTCCGAGGCACTCCGGTGCGGGTGCCCTTCCAGGTGATCGGCGAGCCGCTCGACGGCGGCACCCAGCCACCGCCGGCCGCACCGTACGGCGATCCGTCCCGGCCCGTCATCGACGGTGCACTCAACCAGAAGCCGATCCTGTCCGCCGGTGTGCTGACGTTGGTCGCGCTGCTGCTGGCCGGAATCATCGCGGTGGTCGCCTTCGCGCTGACCCGTCCCGACCCGGATGAGCTACCGCTGGCGCCCCGCGGTTCGCCACCGAAGGGGGTGCTGCGCGTGGTGAGTACGACTGCGGACAGCATCACCCTGGACTGGGACCCGGTCGACCTGGCCGAGAAGTACACGATGCAGCAGGTGGATCCGACCGGTCGCACCGTCAGCCGTGCGGATCCACTGGACGCAGCACTCAACACGGCGACGGTGACCGGGCTGCCGGCCCAGACCCAGGTCTGCTTCCGGCTCACCGTGACCAGGTCCGGCATCGAGGGCCCACCGTCGGAAGTGGTCTGCGGCACCACGACGGCCGCCGTGGTGACTCCTGCCCCGACGCCGACCCCGATGCAGTCATCGGCGGCGCCGACGTCGCCGCCCTCCTCACCCACGCCGACCGCTCCGACCGCTCCGACCGCTCCGACCGCGAGCTTCAGCCCGGGTGACCCGAACAGCGACCCGGTGATGAAGCAGCAGTGGCTCGCCGTCGCCGCGGTGCTGCCCAAGACGGTGGCTGAGTCAGACGTTCAGATCCACGTCTCTCAGCTGGTCACGGCCGGGCTCGACGCGAAGTACCTGGACACCAGGTTCTACCCGCGGATGGTGCTCTTCAGCACGACCCCGCCCCCGACCACCGCCCCACCGCCGGACGGGGAGTGGGTGGTGTACCTGGGCCCGTTCCCCGGGCAGCAGGACGCTGACGTGCGGTGTCCGCTGATCATCGATGCGCAGGGTGGCGTCGGCCAGTGCTTCACCGGGCAGCCGGACCCACCCCAGTGATCACCTGCTGGGATAGGTCTGCAGCCACACCTCGGTCATGCTGATCTGCGGGCTGGCCGCGCCGCCCAGGTGGGCGGAGCCGATCCCCAGTGTCATCCGGGTGACCGGCACGGCACTGTCGATGATGATCACCTGTTGCGCGGCGTCGTCAGCGAGGGTCTCCGCCCGGCAGGGCCCGTTGTCGAAGCTGAGGCCGATGGCAGCCGGTCGAGGCTGTGTCGGTCGCTGGGCGTTGGTCGCCGCGAGACCGGGAGCGATGACCACCCGTCGGATCTGGGTCGGCGGGAAGGTGAAGATCACCGTTCCGGTCCCGGGCGCGGCACCACAGGTCGAGGGCCCGCTGGGCGCCCAGGCCATAGTCCACTCCTGCTCGGTGCCGTCGACCAGCGAGCGGGGGTCCGAACCGGACACGCTCGCGTCAGCGGGGTCGACCTGCACCTGCACCCCGGCCACGGTCACGTAGTCGTTGTTGACTCGGTGCCAGGTCTGGTTGGCCAGGGCGACAGGATCCCGGCTCAGCAGGGCGCCGAAGCCGACGAAGAGCGCGAACAGGACGGCACCGATGATCACCCGCCGCCACCGGTAGAGCGGCGGGAGGGACCGCCGATAGGCCCGTCGAGCCTCCCGATCATGTGCGGCGATGGCCTGGGGGGTCCAGCCGCTCCAGTCCACGCCGGGGTCCGTGCCGTGCTCGGCGTAGAAGTTGTAGCCGCAGTGCGCACAGAACCGCCGCGTCGGCGGGTTGACGGCGCTGCAGTACGGACAGCTGACGTCGCTGTAGCCATGATCGACAGGCGAGGCGACGGCGGCCTGGTGGTCGGGTGCGGTCTGCTCGGTGATCGGCACCGTCTGCTCCACCGCCGGGGTGACGGGCACCGTCGAGGCGGTCGAGGTCACGGTCGACGGCTGCCGCTTGGCCGTCGTGCTGTCCCAGGCGAGGAACTCGTTGCAGTTGCGGCAGAACTCGGTGCCGGGCGGGTTGGCCTCGCCGCAGGCCTCACAGATGAGGTCGATGATGATCACCCCCGTTCACGTTGGTCTCACACCCGCCGCGCTGGCTCAGATCAACCCCTCGCGCACCGCGTACGCCACAGCGTGAGTGCGGTTCTTCAGCTGCAGGCGGGTCGTGAGGTCGTGCAGCACATTCTTCACCGTGCGCTCGCTGTAGCACATCCGGGACGCGATCTCGCTCGTGTCGAGACCGTCGGCGACGAGGCGCAGCACCTCGGTCTCACGCGGGGTGAGACCGGTGAAGGTGAGTCCGCGCGGGGCCAGCACCTGCCGCTGCAGCCGACCGACCTGCTCCAGCAACCGGCCGAGCAGATCCGCCGGCACCTCTCCGTCGCCGGAGGCGACCTTGATGATGGTCCGGACCATGGTGTCGGCGCTGGCATCGCTGCGTCGCAAGAGGCCGGCCACACCGGCCTCGGCCGCCGCGACCAGCGCAGCATCGTCGATGGTGGTGGCCACCAGCATCAACCGCGGGTGGCCGTCCTTGTGCAGGGACCGGAGCTCTCGGGTGGTGGTGTCGTCGACGGCGTCGGTGATCATCACCGCGACCGCGGACTGCGGTGCGCTGTCGACGATCCGGATCTCCGGGCGCATCCGGAGCTGGGCGACGACTCCGGCCTGGGAGATCGGATCGCGGGCGTGGACGTAGGTGGCGATGGCGGTGGACATGACTGCGGACCCCCAGGAGTGCACATCCCGGCAGCGAGGCCGCCGGGGAGGGAACTTCCCCTTGCCCTAAAGGGTCCGGATCGGCCTCACGATCGGCTCAACAGGCGCTCATCGCCCGCTCATCGACCGGCGCCGGGTACCGTCGGAGCGTCGGATAGCAATGAGGCCATCGGAGGTGAGGCATGCGCGTCGAGATCAAGCAGGGCGGCGACGGAGTCGCGTGCTGGAACGCCGAGGCGATCGCCGCGTACGCCGCGTCCGTCGATGTCCGCGAGGCAGCGCTCGCCGCGGCGAATCCGGACCTGGTGGTCACGCCCGGGCTGGTCAAGTGCTACGGCTGCGAACGGCTCGAGTTCGACATGGGGTTCGGTTGCACGGCCAAGCTGACCAGGACGCTCTATGCCGTGGCCGACGAGGTGGCCCCGCGGCCCGCCGATGCGGCCGGGTCGTTGGCCGACATCGCGGGCCTGCAGGGCCGGATCGACGCCGACGACGCGGTCGAGCAGGTGCCCGCCACCCACGCGGCTGAACCGGTCGCGCCCGTTGCGCCGGTGCCGCCGGCTGCGCCGAGCGCACCGGCCCGCCGCTCGGGCCTGAAGGGGCTCCTCGGCCGGCGCGGATAGCGGTGCGGAGGGGTCGGCGCCTAGGCTGCGCCGGTGACCCGGATCGCCCTGCTCTCGACCTCAGACTCTGACCTGCTGTCTGCTCGGGCCAGCGGTGCCGACTACGGCTATGCGAATCCCGCCAAGACTCGGGCCGAGCACTGCCTGGCGTTGGCTCGCGGTGCTGACCTGGTGGTCTACCGGTTCCTCGGCTCGCCGCAGTCGTTGGACGAGGGATTCGCGAAGCTTCGCAAGCTGGGCAAGCCGCTGGTGGTGCTGGGTGGCGAGCAGACACCGGACGCTGCGCTGATGGAGCTGTCCACCGTGCCGATCGGGGTCGCCGCCCAGGCGCACGTCTACCTGGCCCAGGGCGGTCCGGTGAACCTCACCCAGCTGCACGCCTTCCTGTCCGACACCGTGCTGCTCACCGGGGTCGGCTTCGAGTCGCCGGCCGAGCAGGCCGCCTGGGGTGAGCTGCCACGCCCCCTGCCCGCGGCGCGAGCAGACGGAGCCGTACGCCCCCGGGTCGGGATCTTGTTCTACCGGGCCCAGCAGGCAGCCGGGAACACCGCGTACGTCACCGCGCTGGCCGACGCGATCGACGCCGTCGGCGGACGGGGTGTGCCGATCTACGCCACCTCACTGCGGGACGCACCCGCGGAGCTGCTCGACCACCTCGGCGGCCTGGACGCCCTGATCACCACCGTGCTGGCTGCCGGTGGCACTCGACCGGCCACCGCCTCGGCCGGTGAGGAGGACGAGGGCTGGGACGTGCGGGCCCTCGCCGCGCTGGACATCCCGATGCTGCAGGGCCTCTGCCTCACCTCCGACCGGGCCTGGTGGGCCGGCTCGGACGAGGGCATGTCCCCGCTGGACGTCGCCACCCAGGTCGCCGTGCCGGAGTTCGACGGCCGGATCATCACGGTTCCGTTCTCTTTCAAGGAGGTCGACGCCGACGGTCTGCCGCACTACGTGGCCGACCCGGAGCGCTGCCGCCGGGTGGCCGAGATCGCGGTCAACCACGCTCGGCTGCGGCACATCCCGCCGAGCGAGCGCAAGATCGCGATCGTGCTGTCGGCGTACCCGACCAAGCACTCCCGGATCGGCAACGCAGTCGGGCTGGACACACCGGTGTCGCTGATCAGGCTGCTGCGGGCGATGCGGGAACGGGGCTACGACCTCGGTACGCCGGGCGAGATTCCTGGCACCGGTGAGCTGGAGCCGGTTGAGGGCGAGACCCTCGACACCACGGCCGGCAACGCACTCATCCACGCCCTGATCGAGGCCGGCGGTCAGGACCCGGAGTGGCTGACCGCCGAGCAGTTGGCCGGCCAGCCGATCCGGATCCCGGCGGCGACCTACCGACGCTGGCTGACCGAGCTACCCGATGATCTTGTTCAGGCTGTCACCCAGACCTGGGGACCGGCGCCGGGCGCGCTGTTCGTCGACACCAGCGATCAAGCAAAGGGGCGCGATCCCGACGGCGAGATCGTCGCCGCGGCGCTGCGGGCCGGCAACACCGTGATCGTGGTGCAGCCGCCTCGGGGGTTCGGGGAGAACCCGATCGCGATCTACCACGATCCCGACCTGGCGCCGACCCACCACTACCTGGCCACCTACCGGTGGCTGGAGAACGACTTCGGCGCCCACGCGGTCGTGCACGTCGGCAAGCACGGGAACCTGGAGTGGCTGCCGGGCAAGAACCTGGGCATGTCGGCGTCCTGCGGAACCGATGCGGCCCTCGGGTCGCTGCCGTTGATCTATCCGTTCCTGGTCAACGACCCAGGGGAAGGCACCCAGGCCAAGCGTCGGGCGCACGCGACGATCGTCGACCACCTGGTGCCGCCGATGGCCAGAGCGGAGAGCTACGGCGACATCAACCGTCTCGAGCAGCTGCTCGACGAGTACGGCAACGTGGCCGTGATGGACCCGGCCAAGGCCCCTGCGTTGCAAGGGGAGATCTGGACGCTGATCCAGTCGGCACAGCTGCATCTCGACCTCGGCCTGGAGGACAAGCCGACCGACGACGAGTTCGGCGAGTTCGTGATGCACGTCGACGGCTGGCTGTGTGAGATCAAGGACGTCCAGATCCGCGACGGTCTGCACGTGCTCGGTCAGGCCCCCGAAGGGGACGATCTGGTCAACCTGGTGCTGGCGATCCTCCGGTCGAACCAGGTCTTCGGCGGACAGGTCAACGGGGTGCCGGGATTGCGGCGTGCGCTGGGCCTGACCGAAGGGACCCGCCCTGAGCCTGTCGGTATCACGCGCCCTGAGCCTGTCGAAGGGCATCAGATCGTCGATCGCGTGGAAGCGCAGGCCCGGGCGCTGGTCGAGGCGGTGGCCCAGGCGGGCTGGGACGTCGCAGCCGTACCGGGGATCGTCGACAGGGTCCTTCGACAGGCTCAGGACGCGGTTCTGGGACAGGCTCAGGACGCGGTTCTGGGACAGGCTCAGGATGCTCTGGTGGACCGCGGTGGCGTGTGTGCGTCGCTGACTTTCGCCTGCACCGAGGTGGTGCCGCGGTTGCGGCGCACAGCTGGCGAGATCGACGCTGTGCTGCATGCCCTGGATGGCGGCTACATCCCCGCCGGTCCCTCCGGTTCTCCCTTGCGTGGCTTGGTGAACGTGCTGCCGACCGGTCGCAACTTCTACTCCGTCGACCCCAAGGCGATCCCGTCGCGGTTGGCGTACCAGACCGGGCAGGCAATGGCCGAGTCGCTGCTGCAGCGCTACCTCACGGAGTCAGGCGACTACCCGAAGTCGGTGGGGCTGTCGGTGTGGGGGACATCGGCAATGCGAACATCCGGCGACGACATCGCCGAGGTGCTCGCTCTGCTCGGGGTGCTGCCGGTCTGGGACGAGATGTCCCGTCGAGTGGTGGATCTGGAGGTCGTGCCATTGGCGGAGTTGGGCCGACCCCGGATCGACGTCACCGTAAGGATCTCCGGATTCTTCCGGGATGCCTTCCCGCACGTGGTGGCGATGCTCGACGACGCCGTACGACTGGTGGCCGACCTGGACGAGTCCGACGCCGACAACTACGTGCGGGCCCACGCCCGCGCGGACCTGACCGAGCACGGTGATCATCGCCGCGCGACGACCCGGGTCTTCGGTTCCAAGCCCGGCTCGTACGGTGCGGGCATCCTGCCGCTCGTCGAGTCCGGGAACTGGCGGGACGACAGCGACATCGCCGAGGTATACACCACCTGGGGCGGGTTCGCGTACGGGCGCGACCTGGACGGCGTGCCGGCGCGCGACGACCTGCAAGCCAACTACCGGCGGATCAGCGTGGCGGCGAAGAACGTCGACACCCGCGAGCACGACATCGCCGACTCCGACGACTACTTCCAGTACCACGGCGGCATGATCGCCACTGTCCGGGCGCTCACCGGTCAGGAGCCGAAGGCGTACGTCGGCGACTCGACGACCCCGGACGCAGTGCGGACCCGAACGCTGAGCGAGGAGACGGCCCGGGTGTTCCGGGCCCGGGTGGTCAACCCGCGCTGGATCGCGGCGATGCAGCGGCACGGCTACAAGGGAGCGTTCGAGCTGGCCGCGACGGTGGACTACCTGTTCGGGTTCGATGCCACCGCCGGAGTGGTGCACGACTGGATGTACGAGCAGCTGGCCAGCTCGTACGTGCTGGACAAGCAGAACCAGGACTTCCTGCGGCAGGCCAACCCGTGGGCCCTGACCGGGATCATCGAGAAGCTCAGCGAGGCGGCTGACCGTGGCCTGTGGGCCGAGCCCGACCCGGAGACGATGAGCGCCATGCAGCAGGTCTATCTCGACGTCGAAGGTGATCTGGAGGACCGGGGGTGAGCCCTTCGACAGGCTCAGGGCACGGCTTCGATCTCGAGGCGCTGCCAGGCGAGGTGCTCGACTTCCTGGCTGAGCGGCACCTGGCTTCGTTGACCACGCTTCGTCGAGACGGGACACCGCACGTGGTTCCGGTTGGTTTCACCTACGACGCCGAGACCAGGATCGTCCGAGTGATCACCAGCGGCGACTCGGTCA
This sequence comes from Microlunatus sp., assembly GCA_035630075.1. GTDB lineage: Bacteria > Actinomycetota > Actinomycetes > Propionibacteriales > Propionibacteriaceae > Microlunatus. The sequence continues at coordinate 4,083 of DASQLI010000101.1, read as the reverse complement.
AAGCGCGCAACGCGGACCGCCCGGACGCCGTCGCGGCGATCTGCCAGGTCGACGGCGCCCGGTGGGTCACGGTCAGCGGGGCGGTGCGGGTGGACCGCGACCCCGACGTGATCGCGGACGCGGTCTCTCGCTATGCCCGGCGCTACAAGCAGCCTCGGGTGAACCCGAAGCGGGTCGCGTTGATCATCGAGGTGAACCGGATGATGGGCTCCAGCCGGTTCTGCTGATCAGACCCGCTTGGCGGTGACCAGCAGGTACTCCCACTGTTGGACGCCGTCGACCAGGTATCGATCACCCAGTGCCGCCAGGTCGGCGTCCAGGGCCGCCACCTTCGCCGGGTCGTCCGCGATGAACCGGTAGACCGCGATCGTCGGACCGTAGTTGATCTTGAAGAAGTCCCGGAACTCCGCACCCGAGGCGAACCGATCCACCCGCAGGCTCTGCTGGTGTGCCACCAGGTCGGTGACCCGGTCACCGAACAGGGTGCGCACGTGATCGGCACGACCCCACAACGGCGCCGGAGACGCTCCGGGTGGGGGTGGCGGGGCGTACGGCTTCAGGGTGGCGAACATCTGACCGATGAATCCGTCCGGGGTCCAGCTGAGCACGCCGATGGTCCCGCCGGGTCGGCAGACCCGGACCAGCTCGTCGGCGGCCTGTTGGTGGTGCGGGGCGAACATCACGCCGATGCACGACAGCACCGCGTCGTACTCCCTGTCGTTGCAGGGCAGGTTCTCTGCGTCGCCGACCCGCCACCTCAGCTGCAGTCCCTCGGCCGAGGCCTGCTGCTCACCGATGGCGAGCAGCTCCGGGGTCAGGTCGGTGGCGGTCACCTGCGCGCCCCGGCGAGCGGCGGGCAGGGCGGACGTGCCGGTGCCGGAGGCGACATCGAGGACCTGCTGGCCCTGCTGCACGTCCACGGACTCGACAAGCCGTGTGCCGAGCGAGCCGACGATCTCGTCGGCGACGGCGGGATAGTTGCCGCTGGCCCAGATGGCCGCGTGCTTGGCCTTCAAGGCCTTGTCCGCCTCGGTGGCGGTGATGGGTGTGGTGGTCTCGCTGACCGTCATGGTGGGTTCCTCCCCGATTTGGAATGATGCTTCGACGGTAGGGATCGACCGCGGTCGGCCGCGTCGGTGCCGACGCGCAAGCTCGCGCGGCTTCTCAGCGTGCAGCTGTCGGCTGGCGCGTAGGTAGTCGTGCTGGTCAGGACGGCGTGAGCAGCCTGGCGACGGCCGCGGTGCGCGCGGTGCGGCCCTGCAGCCCGAGCTTCAGGTACGCGTTGTGCAGATGCCGCTCGACGGTGCGGACGGACAGCACCAGCTCGGCGGCGATCTCGCTGTTGTCCCTTCCGCGAGCAGCCAACGTGAGGACGTCCAGCTCGCGTGGGGACAGCACACTGGTCACGTCGACGTCCGTCGGCTGCGGCTTCGGGGTTGTCGGTCGATCCGCGGCCAGGAAGTCGGTCAGCTCGCCCAGCAGCACCGGCCAGGCGGGTTCATCGGCGAGCACGATGTGGTTGTCGCTCTCCAGCGCCACCAGCCGGGAACCGTGGAGATGGGCAGCGAGGTAGCGGCTGTGCTCGAACTCGTTCATCTGGTCGCCTCGGCTGTGCACGACCAGGGTCGGCAGCTCCAGCTCGGGCAGCCGATGTCGGGAGTCGTCGTACCGGCGCTGCGACCGGGCCACGAGAGCGGTGTCGGTGTCGGTGGCCATCCGCTGCAGCTCGTCCAGCCAGCGCATCTGCTCCTCGGTCGCGCCAGGGATCATCAGCGTGGTGAACACTCGCCGGAACTCGGAGGTCGGCCGGGCCCAGCCGACCTTGATCAGGGCCTGGAAGGCGTCGTCGAGCTCGAGCTCCTCCGCCGATGCCTCCGTCATCGCCGACGCGTAGCTGCCGTAGAGGGCGAGTCGGGTCAGCCGCTCCGGGTGGCGGGCGGCGTACTCGATCGCCACCGGACCGCCCTGCGCCATGGCCAGCAACGCGAACCGGTTCAGTCCTGCGTCGTCAGCGACAGCCTCAAGGTCGGCGACCCGGGCGTCGAGGCTGTGGTCGGTGACGCCCCGGTCGGACAGTCCGTGGCCTCGCTCGTCGAACCTGATCACCGTGGCCACCTTGCCGAGCTCGACCAGGTAGTGCCGCCACACCGGGCTCTGCCAGTCGAACTGAAGGTGCGAGAGCCAGCACGCGTCGATCAGCAGTGGTGGGCCGGAGCCGTGGATCGCGTACGCGATGCCGACCCCGTCCGCGGACCGGGCGAAGCGGATGTCCTGCACGCTCTCGCTGCCGGATCCGGTCATAGCGGGATGGTAAGCCGACTACCGCGTTCTCGCGATCCGGAGCTCGCGCAGGTACGTCTTCGTGATCACGCCGTCGTAGCTGTCGTCGATCAGGGCCGTGATGCAGGTCAGCAGCCCACGCCGCCGGTCGGGATCCAGCGCCCGGTGGCCGGAGTAGGTCTGCAGCACGGCGAGGTACTCCTCGGTGCGGTAGGTGATGTCGCTGAGGTGTCGTCGCCGGACGGCCGGACCGAAGAGCGGTGACTCGTCGATCTCGTCGGTGACCGGCGGGATCTCCTCCGGCGGGAGCAGCCGCTCGGCTGGGTCGGTCGCCGGATCCCACCGTAGATAGCACTCCTGGACTCGGTCGAAGAAGTCCGCCGTGCCGCCGCGAACGTGCGAGGTGGCGACGGTGGCCAGGTGACCGCCGGTCCGGAGGGCGGTATGCACCCGCTCGGCGCGGACGTCTCGGTCGACCCAGTGCCACGCGGTGAAGGCCGTGACCGCGTCCACGCGCTCAGGCGGGGTCCAGTCCTCGAAAGCGGCGTTGACGACCTGCACCTCCGGGAGCTTCTCCCGCAGCACGTCGGACAGGTTGGAGCCGAGCTCGACGGCCGTGACCTCTGCCCCGATGCTGACCAGGCTCCGGGTGGCCTGCCCGGTGCCGGGGCCGATCTCGATCACCGTGCTTCCCGGTCCGAGGCCCGTCAGCTCGGTGAGGTCGGCGAACAGCTCTGCCGGGTAGTCGGGCCGCGCACGGTCGTAGAGCGAGCTGTCGCCGTCGAAGATCGCTCGCAGAGGTTGGTCAGCCACGGCACCAGCATGGTCGACAGGACCCGATGAGTCGACGGCTTTGTCCGGGTCTACCGCAGCGGAGAGGAGAACCGATGAGCAACCATCCGACGACCACCCTCGACGAGCGGTACGGCGAACCCGAGGCCACGCCCACCTCCTGGGAGGACGCCGCTGCCGCTCTCAGCGCGGCCGAGCTGTTCTGGCTGACGACCGTACGACCGGAAGGCCGCCCGCACTGCACTCCACTGCTAGCCGTCTGGCACGACGACGCCCTGCACATCAGCACCGGACCGGAGGAACGCAAGGCGCGCAACCTGGCCGTCAACTCGCAGGTGGTGCTGACCACCGGGCGGAACGACCTGCACGGTGGTTTGGACCTGGTCGTGGAAGGGGTCGCCGAGCGGGTCACCGACCATGATCGGCTCCGCGACCTCGCCACCGCGTGGGAGGAGAAGTACGGACCGGAGTGGCACTACGACGTCGGAGAAGGTGGTTTCATCCAGCGCGGGACCCCGGGTGTGTTGGTCTTCCGGGTCGAGCCGACGACGGCGTTCGGGTTCGGCAAGGCGCCGTACAGCCAGACTCGCTGGCGGTTCTGACTCAGGCGCTGGCCTGGTCTTGGGGACGTGGTTGGGCGGCCTGCCAGATGGTGTGGGCGTAGGGGTTGTCGCCGAGCAGCAGGGTGCCTTGGTTGGTGACGATGGAGATCCAGCCGTGCGGTGATCGCCACAGGTAGACGCCGGGGTGGGGTTGTCGGGCCTGCCAGCCGCCGTGGGTTTTGGGTTGGTGCTCGCAGCGGGCGACTGGTCCGAGCTTGTCGACGGCGGTTTGTCCGGGTGGCCCGTTCTTGCGGTAGGCGATGGTGTGGTCGAGGTCGAGCCGACCACCGGCGGCGATCTCGGTGGTGGGGCTGAACGGCCAGATCGATCCGGGGTGGCGGGTGTGGACGGCTTCGCGGATCGCGAGGGGGATCTCGTAGGAGTCGACCGCCGCGACCGCTGCCGGGTC
>DASQLI010000100.1:0-19293 GCA_035630075.1 Microlunatus sp. | reverse complement strand
CCCTCGTGCCCACCACCCGTCCCGACCTCGGCGATCGCTTGGATGTGAGCGTTCACGGACCGGAACTCGGGACGGGGTTGCGCTCCTACCTGCGACTGCTGGGCTACGGTCCCGCCTCCCGACCCTTCGTCTTCGCTGCCCTGGCCCGGTTGACCCTGGCCATGATCCCGCTCGGCATCTTGATCCTGGTCGAGCACCAGCGGCAGAGCTACGCGATCGCCGGGCTGGTCAGCGGAGCGTACGCGGTCGGCTCGGCGCTCGGCACACCGCTGTGGGGGCGGCTGATGGACCGGTACGGCCAGGTGGCCGTGCTCCTGCCGACCTCGCTGATCAGCGCCGCCCTGCTGGTCACGCTCACGCTGGTCACGACCGGTGGCGGCCCAGACCAGCTCCTGATCGGGATAGCCGTGGGAGTCGGTCTGAGCTATCCCGCGATCGGACCGGCGCTGCGATCCGGATTCCGAATCGTGCTGCCGAATCCGCAGTCCCGACGCGTCGCCTTCGCCCTCGACGCCACTGCGGTGGAGCTGGCGTTCGTCTGCGGACCGCTGCTGCTGTCGGCCCTGCTGCTGCCGGGCAACCCGCTGCTCCCACTGCTGGTCAGCGCCGGCCTCCTCGCCGGTGGCGGAGTGGCCTACTGCTGCACCGGCGTGGCTCGGCACGCGGGCGCGCTGGCTCGCCGGTCCCTGACCGACCACGGTCGGGTCGGGGCCAACCACGGCCCTCGTACGGCCCTGGCGGTAGCGGGCGTGCCGGCCGTCCTGATCGTGATGCTGCTGCTGAGTGTCGGCTTCGGCCAGCTGGACACCACGATGGCGGCGACCGCCGACCGCGCGCTCGGCGGCACCGAGAAGGTGGGCATCCTGTTCGCCGCGATCGCCGGGGGCAGCACCGTCGGCGGACTCGTCTTCGGCTCTCGGCACCGCCGGATCGACGAGCGGCGCGGCGTGGCTCTCCTGCTCGGTATGTTCGGGCTGTTCCTCGGCGCGCTCGCCGTTCTGCTGGGCGCAGGTCTGGCGAGCTTGCCGATCCTGCTACCGGTGCTCTTCCTCACCGGTCTGACCATCGCCCCGACCTTGATCATGCAGCAGACCCTGCTGGACCGCATCTCCCCCGCGCACCGGCTCAACGAGGCGCAGGCCCTGCTGTCGGCGGCGAACACCACCGGCGCCGCCGTGGGAACCGCCATCGCCGGTGTCGTGATCGACCTGGCCGGGGTGTCGTGGTCCTTTGCCGGCGCGGCGGCCGGTGTGGTCGTGGCGGCGGTGATCGCCTATCTCGGCGAACGGCGAGCGGTCGACGACCGGCCCCTTCCGGAGTCGTGACGGCCTGACTCGAATCCCAACCGCCTTTGCGGATGATCTACCGACTCGAAGACGCATCTGCTGAGGTATCTTCTTCGTCGTGACGAAGTCACGGTTTCTTGCTGCCGCCGCCGTCGTGCTACTCACCGCGGGGTGTGGTGGCACCGCCGAGCCCGCCGGCGGATCCGAGTCGAGCGGCCAGACGTTGACCGTGTATGCCGCCGCCTCATTGAAAGGCACCTTCACCGAGCTCGGAACCCAGTTCGAGAGCTCCCACGCCGGCAGCACGGTCACGTTCAGCTTCGGCGGCTCGTCCGACCTGGTCACTCAGCTGCAGCAGGGTGCGCCGGCCGACGTCTTCGCCTCCGCGGACACCACGAACATGGACAAGGCCACCGGCGACGACCTGGTGAAGGGCGACCCGGTGAACTTCGCGTCCAACACACTCGAGATCGCCGTGCCACCAGACAACCCGGGCGAGATCACCTCCTTCGCCGATCTGACCGAACCCGGCGTCAAGGTGGTCGTCTGCGCGCCGCAGGTGCCGTGCGGCACCGCGACGCAGAAAGTCGAGACGGCGACTGGGATCCGGCTGAGACCAGTCAGCGAGGAGAACTCCGTCACCGATGTGCTGAACAAGGTCACCAGCGGTGAGGCCGACGCCGGCGTGGTCTACAAGACCGACGTGAAGAGCGCCGGCGAGAAGGTCGCCGGCATCACGTTCCCCGAGGCAAGCGAGGCCGTCAACATCTACCCGATCGCCGTGCTCGCCGGAAGCGAGAACGCGGACCTGGCGCAGCAGTTCGTCGACCTGGTCACCAGCGACGAGGGGCAGCAGATCCTGGCCGCCGCCGGCTTCGCCAAACCCTGACCATGATCACCTACACCGGCGTCCCCCGTTGGGTCTACGTTCCGGCGGCCCTGGGGGGCGTCTTCGTGATCTTGCCGCTGGTGGCGATGATCAGCCGGGTCGAGTGGTCCCGCTTCGGCGAGCTGATCACCAGCCCATCCTCGGTGGCGGCGCTGAAGCTCAGCCTGCAGACCTCCCTGGCCGCGACCGGCCTGTGCCTGCTGCTCGGCATCCCGATGGCCCTCGTCCTGGCCCGGACCCACTTCCCCGGCCAGCGAGTCGTGCGCTCTCTGACCCTGCTGCCGCTGGTGCTGCCACCCGTGGTCGGCGGCATCGCCCTGCTCTACACGTTCGGGCGGCGCGGTCTGCTCGGCCAGACCCTGGAGATCCTCGGCATCCAGATCGCGTTCACCACTGCGGCGGTGGTGCTGGCCCAGACGTTCGTGTCGCTGCCCTTCCTCGTCGTCGCACTGGAGGGCACCCTGCGCAGCGTCGGCCAGCGGTACGAGGTCGTCGCGGCCACGCTCGGCGCGCCGCCGACCATGGTGCTCCGCAAGGTCACCCTGCCCCTGGTGCTGCCCGGACTCGTCTCCGGTGCGGTGCTGTCGTTCGCACGCTCGTTGGGCGAGTTCGGCGCCACCCTGACCTTCGCCGGCAGCCTCGAGGGGGTAACCCGTACGCTGCCGCTGGAGGTCTACCTGCAACGGGAGACCGACGCTGACACGGCCGTCGCCCTGTCCCTGGTGCTGGTCGCCGTCGCGGTCCTCGTGGTCGGATTGTCCCAGGGTGGTCGTCGGGCCGCCGTGATCTAGACGCGCGGAGCGCCCTTCGACAGGCTCAGGAGACGACGAACCGATGGCCCTCACCGTCACCGCGCAGGTCGACGCCCGTGGCTTCGACGTCGACCTGCACCTGGAGTCCGAGGAACGGCTGGCCGTCCTCGGTCCCAACGGTGCCGGAAAGTCCACTCTGCTGGCGGTTCTGGCGGGTACGCTGCGACCTGATCGCGGTCGCGCCGAGCTCGACGGCGAGGTGCTGTTCGACGTGGACGGGCGGCATGGCCGGTGGCAGCCGCCGCACGCCCGTCGGGTCGCGCTGCTGGCCCAGGATCCGCTGCTGTTCCCGAACCTGACCGTCATGGACAACGTCGCCTTCGGTCCGCGCGCCGCGCGTGTGTCACGATCGGCCGCACGGCAGACGGCCCGCCGGTTGCTGCGCGACGTCGGGGCCACCGAGCTCGCCGACCGAAAGCCGGCACAGCTCTCCGGCGGTCAAGCCCAGCGGGTGGCCGTCGCCCGGGCCGTCGCCGCCGATCCGAAGCTGCTGCTGCTGGACGAGCCACTCGCGGCGCTCGACGTGACCGCCTCCCCCATGCTGCGGCGCGTGCTGCGGGACGTGCTGGCGGATCGCTCGGCCATCGTGGTGACCCACGACCTGCTCGACGCTGTTCTGCTCAGTAGCCGGGTCGTGGTGCTCGACCGCGGCCGGATCGTGGAGAGCGGTCCCACGGCCGACGTGCTGCGACATCCGACCAGCACGTTCACTGCTCGGTTGGCCGGGCTGAACTTGATCGCCGGCACGGCGCAGTCAGGTGGCCTCCGGCCCGAGCACGGAGGGCCACCGGTCGGCGGGCTGGCTCGTAGTCCTCTGACACCCGGCGAGCGCGCTACAGCCGTCTTCACCCCCACGGCCGTCTCGGTCTACCTGGCCGAACCGCACGGCAGCCCGCGCAACGTGTTTCCAGTGACGATCACGGAGCTGGAGCCTCGTGGCGAACAGACCCGGGTGCGCGCCGCCACCAGCACCGGGGAGTCACTCACCGCGGATCTGACGACAGCCGCCGTCGGCGACCTCGACCTGTATCCCGGCCGCTCTGCGTTCTACACCGTCAAGGCCACGGCCGTGACCATCTACCCGAGCTGACCAGCGACGACCACCCCAGTGCGAGATCACGTATCCACCCGGTCGCCCGGCGGCGCTCCCCGGAGTCAGCCCCGACCGGAGCCGGAACAGCACCCGGACATTACGAGAACAATTGCTCGGAGGCCGAAATTGTCCGGGGTGAATCGCCCTGCTCATGCCTAGCCTGGTCGCCTGGTCGCTCTAGTGATCTGACAATCCGCTGATGCTCGGAAGGCTCTCCCCGTGACTGACGTGATCATCCGCGCTCCGCGCTCCACAGTCACCGAGCCGAACCGTTCGGCGACGTTGGTGGCCCGACGTGCCGAGGTGAACCGCGCGCTCCACGGACTGCAGTTCGGCGCCGGGGTCTTGGTCGTCGGCGAAGCCGGCATCGGCAAGACCGCGCTTGCGGCTGCGGTGATCGACCAGCTCTCCGCCCCTCCCCTGGCTCGCCTGGTCGCGACTGCGGCCGGACGGAGCATCCCCTTCGGAGCCTTGTCGAGTCTGCTCCCGCTCGACCTGACCGCCATCCATCCCGCCCTCGTGGTCCAGCAGCTCACTGCGCAGGTGCGGCGGACCGCCCGATCGGGCCGGGTGCCGCCGGTGCTCGTGGTCGACGATGCCCAGCTTCTCGATCCGCAGTCCGCCGCGGCTCTGCTCACGCTGGTGACGACCGGCACGGTGCGGATGCTCGCTACCGTACGCAGCGATCCTCAGCCGCCGGATGCGGTCACCGCGCTCTGGAAGGAGCGCCTGGTCGAGCGCATCGACCTGGCGCCGTTCGACCGGGTCGCCACCCGGGAACTGCTGGAGACGATGACGGGCGGCCCGGTGGCCTCCGGGACTGTCGAGATGCTGTGGTCGCGGAGCGGCGGCAATCCGCTCTACTTGACCGAGCTCGCCCGGTACGGGTTGGAACGCGGCGCCCTCACGCAGCGGGCCGGGGTCTGGTGGTGGATCGGCGGAACGAGCCTGCCGCCTCGGCTCGGCGAGCTCCTGCAAGGTCGGCTGGCCGCGGCCTCGACCGCCGGCTCCGCGGCCATCGACGTGCTGGCGATGGGCGAGCCGCTCCCGTACGAGACGTTGGCCGCCGTCGCCGGCGAGGACGCGATCCTCGAGCTCGACCGTCTTGGCCTGGTCAGCGCCGACAAGGCCGGCGGCGTGCTGCGGCTGCGGTTCGCGCATCCCCTGCTGCACGCCGTCGCCGAGCGCCGCCTGAGCGCGCCGCTGCGTCGGGTTCTCGCGAGTCGACTCCGACGAGCGCCGGCCCAACACGTGGACGTCATCCGCCGCGCCGGCTGGGAGGAAGCAGCCGGAGACGGCGTCGACCTCGACCTGATGCTGCAGGCAGCCGACGCAGCTCTGATCCACGACCCGGCGGCTGCCGCAGGGTTCGCCGAGCGCGCGTTGGATGCGGGTGGTGGGCTACAAGCTGGGCTCAAGCTGGCCGCCGCGCGGTCCGAGCAAGGTCAGCCCGACCTTGCCGGCGCGGCCCTGACGCGGGTCGCCGCCGACGCCACCACAGATCACCAGCGGCTCCAGCTGTTCACTGCGGAGTTCGGGTTGGCGCTGTGGGGACGGCGCAACGTCCGCCAGGCGCGGCAGGTGCTGGACCGGGCTCGCAGCACGCTGCCGGTGTCCTACCGCCCGGAGCTGCTGGCGGCAGAGGCGCTCGCCGCTCTGTACTCGGGGGCCTGTGACGAGGCGATCACGCTGGCGCGAGCCGTCCTCGACGAGCCGTCCTCCCCGGAGGCCCGGATCAAGGCGCTGACCGCGCTCACCGGTGCCCTGACCTTCTCCGATCGTGGCCCGGAGGCGGTCGGCGCCGCGCAGCGCCTGCTGGACGAACTCGGTCGGTCTCGGGTCGCGGCGCCCAGCGCCGGCCTCGCGCACGCGCTCATCGGGGTCACGGGCCTGTTCTTCGGAGCGGCCTTCCGCCTACCACCGTCCGTCGGTCGGCTGGGTCGCTGGCCGGGTTCCCCCCAACAGCTGGAGGGCTCCGACGAGGCTCTACCGGCCCCACCGCCGGGCGAGCCGACCGATCTCGGCTGGCCGCTGCTGGTCGGGCTGCGTCGCCACTTCCAGGGTGATCTGCTCGGCGCGCTCGGGCCGCTGCGCGAGGCGTACGTGCAGCAGCACGCCGGCGAGGGGCTGTTCCGGTCGGAGGCGACCGCCGAGCTGATCGTCGTCCTCGCCGAGCTCGGTCGCCGGGAGGAGGCCGCCCGGCTGCTGGCGGAGCATCCGCCGGACCAGATCGCGATCGTGCCGGGCCTGCTGCCCTGGGCCAGCGCCGCGGTGGCCGCCGCCGACGGTCGCCGTGCGGTGGCCGGGGATCTGGCCGCCCGCGCCGCCCGCGCTGCCGCCGCTCGGGGGGCGGCAGCCATGGCCCTCAACTTCCTCACCGACGCGGCCCGTTGGGGGGATCCGCGGCGGGCCGCCGCCGTGCTGGCCGAGCTGGCCCAGCCGTTGACCAGTGACCTGCAGCGCGCCCGGGCGGTAGACATCGCCGCCCGCGGCTCCGGCTCGCCGAGCCGGCTGCTCGAAGCCGCCGAGATCCAGCTGATGGCCGGCTTCTCCCGGCACGCCCTCGAGCTCGCCGGCCTGGCGCGGACCGCCGACAGCACCGGGCGGTACGGACGACGGGTCACAGCCGTGCAGCGTCAGGCTCAGCAGCGGCTGGGCGATCAGGCGCCGTCGGCGGCCACCCCGTCCGCCGGTCCGCTGACCCAGCGTGAGAGTGAGGTGGCTCGGCTGGCCGCCCGCGGGCTGTCCGACCGCCAGATCGCCGAGGAGCTGGTGCTGTCGGTACGCACGGTGCAGAGCCACCTGGCGTCGACCTACCGCAAGCTGGGCATCCGGTCCCGCAGTGAGCTGGCCGGGATCACCTGAGCGGCGCGCCCGACCTCAGGCGCCGACGTACTCCGCCAGGTGCCGGCCGGTCAGCGTTGAACGACCGGCGACGAGATCGGCGGGCGTACCCTCGAACACCACTCGGCCGCCGTCGTGCCCGGCGCCGGGGCCCAGGTCGATGATCCAGTCGGCGTGCGCCATCACCGCCTGGTGGTGCTCGATGACGACCACCGACTTGCCGGTGTCCACCAGCCGGTCCAACAGCGAGAGCAGCTGCTCCACGTCGGCCAGGTGCAGGCCCGTGGTCGGCTCGTCGAGGATGTAGACGCCACCCTTCTCCCCCATGTGGGTAGCCAGCTTGAGCCGCTGCCGCTCGCCACCGGACAGGGTGGTCAGCGGCTGACCCAGCGTCAGATAGCCCAGGCCGACGTCCACGAAGCGCTCGAGGATCTTGTGGGCGGCCGGCGTCCTGGCGTCGCCCGCGCCGAAGAACTGCTCCGCCTCCGCCGCCGGCATGGCGAGCACCTCGCTGATGTCGCGACCGCCGAGCCGGTAGTCCAGCACCGACGCCTCGAACCGCTTCCCCTCACACACCTCGCAGGGAGTGGTCACGCCGGCCATCATCGCGAGATCGGTGTAGATCACGCCCGCGCCGTTGCAGTTCGGGCAGGCGCCCTCAGAGTTCGGACTGAACAACGCCGGTTTCACCCCGTTGGCCTTGGCGAACGCCTTGCGGATGGGATCGAGCAGACCGGTGTAGGTCGCCGGGTTGCTCCGCCGCGACCCCTTGATGCCGGCCTGGTCGATGGTGACGACACCCTCTCGGCCAGACACCGATCCCTGGATCAACGAGCTCTTCCCCGATCCCGCCACACCGGTGAGGACGACCAGCACACCGAGCGGGATGTCGACGTCGACGTCCTTGAGGTTGTGCGTGCTCGCGCCACGCACCTCGAGCGCCCCCGAAGGTGAGCGGACGGCGGCCTTGACGGAAGCCCGGTCGTCGAGGTGCCGGCCGGTCAGGGTGTCGCTGCTTCGCAGGTCCTCGACGGTGCCCTCGAAGACGACCTGACCGCCGCCGGTGCCCGCGCCCGGACCCAGGTCGACGACATGATCGGCGATGCCGATCGCCTCCGGCTTGTGCTCCACCACGAGCACGGTGTTGCCCTTGTCCCGCAGCTGCAGCAGCAGCTCGTTCATCCGCTGGATGTCGTGTGGGTGCAGTCCGATGGTCGGCTCGTCGAAGACGTACGTGACGTCGGTCAGCGACGAGCCGAGGTGCCTGATCATCTTGGTCCGCTGCGCCTCGCCACCGGACAGCGTGCCGGCCGGTCGCTCCAGGCTCAGGTAGCCGAGTCCGATCTCGTCGAACGAGTCGAGGGTGTGTCGCAGGTTGGCCAGCAACGGGGCCACCGAGGGCTCATCGAGCTCTCGCACCCAGATCGCCAGGTCACTGATCTGCATCGCGCAGGCGTCGGCGATGTTGATTCCCTTGATCTTGGACGACCGGGCCGCCTCGCTGAGCCTGCTGCCGTCGCACTCGGGGCACGTCGCGAAGGTCACCGCGCGCTCCACGAACGCGCGGATGTGCGGCTGCATCGCGTCGACGTCCTTGGACAGGAAGGACTTCTGGATCTTGGGGATCAGGCCTTCGAACGTCACGTTGATGCCCTCGACCTTGATCTTGGTCGGCTCCTTGTAGAGCAGCGCCGCCAGCTCCTTCTTGGTGAAGTCCTTGATCGGCTTGTCCGCGTCGAAGAACCCGCAGCCACGGTAGATCCGGCCGTACCAGCCGTCCATGCTGTAGCCGGGGATGGTGAGTGCTCCCTCGGCGATCGACAGGTTCTCGTCGTAGAGGGCGGTCAAGTCGAAGTCGGTCACCGAGCCGGTGCCCTCACAGCGTGGGCACATGCCGCCGGTGATGCTGAAGCTGCGGCGCTCCTTGGTCGTCACGCCACCCTTCTCCAGGGTGACGGCACCGGCACCACTGATCGAGGCGACGTTGAAGGAGAACGCCTGGGACGAGCCGATGTGCGGCTGACCGAGCCGGCTGAACAGGATCCGCAGCATGGCGTTGGCGTCCGTGGCGGTGCCGACTGTGGAGCGGATGTTGGCGCCCATCCGCTCCTGGTCGACGATGATCGCCGTGGTCAGCCCGTCCAGCACGTCGACGTCGGGGCGGCCGAGATTGGGCATGAACCCTTGCACGAAGGCGCTGTAGGTCTCGTTGATCAACCGCTGCGACTCCGCGGCGATCGTCCCGAAGACCAGCGAGCTCTTGCCGGAGCCGGAGACACCGGTGAACACCGTCAGTCGCCGCTTCGGGATCTCGACGCTGACGTCGGAGAGGTTGTTCACCCGGGCCCCGATCACTCGGATCAGGTCGTGGCTGTCGGCGGCGTGGGTCATGAGCGGAGCCTCTCGGGAGTGCAGAGTGTCAGTGCTGGTCAGCTGGGCAGCTGGTTGATGCGGATCATGTTGCCGGTGGGATCGCGGAAGGCACAGTCACGGACCCCCCAGGGCTGGTCGATCGGCTCCTGGACCACGTCGGCCCCGCTGGCCTGCAGCCGGTCGAACGTACCGTCCAGGTCGTCGGTGGCCAAGGTCACCGAGGTGTAGGTGCCCTTGGCGATCAGCTCGAGGACGACCCGGCGTTCCTCCTCGGTGATGCCGGGGTCGGCCGCCGGTGGGTGCAGCACGATCGAGGTCTGGGGCTGGTTCGGTGGCCCGACGGTGATCCAGCGCATGCCGGAGTAGCCGACGTCGTTGCGGACCTCGAAGCCGAGCGTGTCGCGATAGAAGGCGAGGGCGGCGTCGGGATCGGTCTGGGGCAGGAACGCGTTGTGAATGCTGATGTCCATGACTGTCACGCTAGTCGGGACCACCGGACGGTGCTTCTCGATTCCTGATCGGTCGGGTCACCTGCTTGGTGTGACATGACGGCATCTCCGGCCCCGCCTCGGTGTGCTGTTCCCGATAGGCACTCGGCGGCATCCCGACCAGCTCGGTGAACCGGGTGCTGAACGTTCCCAGCGACTGGCAGCCGACCGCGAAGCACACGTCGGTGACGCTCAGATCCCCACGACGCAGCAGCGCCATCGCCCGCTCGATCCGTCGGGTCATCAGGTACGCGTACGGCGACTCCCCGTACGCCTGCTTGAACTGCCGACTGAGGTGTCCCGCGGACATGTGCACCCCCCTGGCTAGTGCCTCGACGTCCAGCGGCTGGGCGTACTCCCGATCGATGCGGTCCCGGACCCGCCGCAGCCGGACGAGATCGCGCAGCCGCTGCTCCTGCGCCGGTGTGCTCACTTCTCCGATGCTGCCACGATGGTCCCGGGTAGGGTCGGCCGACGCGGGAACCAGCGGGATTCGGAGGTCATCTGTGTACGCAACCATCTCGCTGCCGCCGTTGGCGGAGCAGGCGCAACGGCTGATCGACCTCCGGGTGCACGAGGTCGCGGGGCTGGATCCGGCCGATGTGCATGCTGCCGCAGCCGAGGCGGCCACTGACCAGCCGGATGCGCTGCTCGTCGCGCACCCCGACCGGGTGCCGGCGTCGACGATCGCGCCGCTGCTCGAGCACGGCGGCAAGCACGGCTTCGTCGTCGTCGACATGCCCGACGTCGATCAGTTCGTCCCGGTCGAGGAGATGTCGCTACCGGCATCGCCGCTCTACACGGTGCACGGCATCGACCGAGGCGACGCCATGGCGAACTGGAGCCCGAACGAGGCGTTGCCGGTTCTGACCCGGGACGGGCGCACACCTCTCCTTCTCACCGAAGGCATCCACTGGCTTCTGCAGCAACCGGACGCCCTGGAACGCAACCACTGCTTCATGACGATCGGCTCACGACTGCGCGGGAAGAACGGCCACCTGGATTCTCGGACCCCCGCCATCTGGATCAGCAACGGCTCGGGTCGCGACGGCGCCGACCACCGGAACGCACCGAAGGTCGGCTGGTGCTGGGCCGGGAACCGCCACACCTGGCTCGGCTTCGCCAGCGGAACCGCGCGCAAGCCCCGACGCTGAAGGACGCGCCGACCCGCGGGAGCTGCTCGTCGACGGCCTCCGCCACGCGTACGGGTTCCTGGTGCATCCCGACGGGCCGGCGAACTCCGAGATGCCGTCCTGCATACCTGGCGAGGCGTAGTCGGCTCGGTTTCAACCGTGTCCTGAGGTGGTACCACCACGACAACGAAGGGTCGCCATCCAGCCCGGCCGCTCGGTTCAAAGGAGAACACCAATGAAGTGGTCCAGAGCCATTCCCTCCGCAGCGGCCGTTGCCGTCGCGGCTGTCGCGGTCCGCGACCTGCGGCAGCGTCGACACGCCCTGTTGCGGAACTTCCCGGTCCTCGGCCACGCCCGTTACCTGCTCGAGGCGATCGGGCCCGAGCTCCGGCAGTATCTGGTCGCGGCGAACAACGAGGAGCGACCCTTCACCCGGGACCAGCGCCGGTGGGTCTACGCCTCGGCCAAGCAGGAGAACAACTACTTCGGCTTCGGCACC
The DNA here is from genome assembly GCA_035630075.1 of Microlunatus sp. GTDB lineage: Bacteria > Actinomycetota > Actinomycetes > Propionibacteriales > Propionibacteriaceae > Microlunatus. Next base: position 7,876 of record DASQLI010000100.1, on the reverse strand, counting down.
GACAACGACATCGAGTACACCGCCGGCTACCCCGTCATCCACCACCGGACCTTCGGACGGGCCATTCCGCCCTCCTCGCCCCGAGCGGGCCACGAGGTCGCGCTGCCCTCGGCGAAGGTACTGGGCGAAGCCCGCGGACGCCGCAAGGCCTTCCGGCCCGCGTCAGTCGTCAACATCTCGGCCATGAGCTTCGGCTCGTTGTCCGGCAACGCGATCGCGGCCTTGAACATGGGCGCGGCAACCGCCGACTGCCTGCACAACACCGGCGAAGGCGGAATCTCGACCCACCACCGCCAAGGTGGCGAGTTGATCTTCCAGATCGGTACGGCCTACTTCGGCTGTCGGGACGGGGAAGGACGATTCAGCCTCGACCGACTGAAGGACCTGGTCGACCAGGCACCTGTCCGCGCGCTGGAGATCAAGCTCAGCCAAGGAGCGAAGCCCGGACTGGGAGGAGTGCTGCCAGCCGCGAAGGTGTCCGCTGAGATCGCCGCGGCCCGCGGCGTGCCCGAGGGTCGGGACTGCATCAGCCCCTCCCGCCACGCAGAGTTCTCAGATCCCGACAGCCTGCTCGACTGGGTGGAGCTGCTCGCTGCCGAGACCGGTCTGCCGGTAGGCATCAAAGCCGCCGTGGGCGACCTGACGTTCTGGCACGAGTTGACCAGTCTCATGGTGAACACCGGTCGCGGAGTCGACTTCGTCACCATCGACGGCGGCGAAGGCGGCACCGGAGCCGCGCCGCTCATCTTCACCGACTCGGTGTCGTTGCCGTTCCAGGTCGGCTTCAGCCGGGTGTACTCCATCTTCGCCGAGCAGGGGCTGCACGAGCAGGTGACTTTCATCGGTGGCGGCAAGCTCGGCCTACCCGACAATGCCGTGGTCGCCTTCGCCCTCGGCTGCGACATGGTGAACGTGGCCCGAGAGGCGATGCTGGCCATCGGCTGCATCCAGGCCCAGAAGTGCCACACCGACACCTGCCCCACCGGAGTCGCCACCCAGAATGCCTGGCTGGCTCACGGTCTCGACCCGCAGCTCAAGTCCCACCGGGCGGCCAACTACATCAAGACGCTCCGACGCGACCTGGTGAAGGTCGCCGAGGGCTGCGGGGTCGAGCATCCCGGTCTGATCGATGCCGACTCCGTCGAGATCCTGGACGGGCGGACCGCGGCCACCTCACTGCGTGACGTCTACAGCTATCGTCCGGGTTGGGGGCTTCCCTCCGCAGCGGACCGCGCCATGATCATCGACATCATGGCGGACCGCGACGACCAGGGCGGTAGCGCTCCGGCTTCGGCAACCGCCCAGAGCTGACTGCTGAGAGGAAGACCTTCGAGGCTGTCGCCGGGCTCGGCATCGAGACCGTGGAGACGGTGCTGCTCTACCACGTCGTGCCCGGGGCAACCATCAGTTACCGGCAGGCCCGTAAGGCCAACGGCGCTCAGCTCACCATGGCCTCTGGAGGAACAGTCACCGTCCGTGTCCGGTCCGGCCTGTTCGTCAAGCTGGTCGACGCCGATACCGACGACTCCAACCCCAACGTCGTCCGCAAGGACATCAACAAGGGCAATCGTCAGATCGCTCACGGCATCGACCGCGTCCTGCGGCCCGTCAACCTGTAACGGCAGGCTGTCGTCTACTTGTCGATGCGGGTGATCCAGTAGTCGGCGGTCCCCGGGGAGGGGTTCCCGAAACGGGCGTTCGGCAGGTAGAGGCTCCCCTGGTACGCCGCGACGGTGGTCGGTACGTCGAAGTCCTCGCTGGACAGCGTGTCGACCACCCTGCCGGCGGTGGCACGCCGGTCGAGTCGCACCACGGCGACTTGGTTGTCCCGATTGCGTACGACGTAGAGGGTCCGGCCTTCGAGCAGCAGCCCGTCACCGTTGGTCAAGCTGGCCCCGCCCAGATCGACCTGGGTGGCACGGCCGGTGTAGGGATTCACTCGGAACAGGAGCCCGGTGCTGGACTGGATGACCAGCAGCGCCCGACCGTCGGGGGTTTGGGCGATCCCGTTGGCACCGAAGCCCTCCGGCTGCACCCAGTCGCCGGACAGGGGCAGTGTCGTCACCTTCCGGGTCTCCCGCGACAGCCGATACAGCTCCGGTTGCTGTGAGTTGGTGAACCAGGCGGCCCGCCGGGTGAGCACAACGTCGTTGATGAAGCTGGGCTTGGTGGTCAAGGTGTAGGGCTTGCTGGCTCCGGTCCGGACGTTCACCACGCGCGCAGTGCCAGCTGGTCCGCCGGCGACGTAGAGCAGTCCACGCCGGTCGACCTTCAGACCCACCGATGGGCTGCCAGGGCCCTCGCTGATCACCCGACCTTTGCCCGTCTCGAGGTCGGCTGCATAAATGTCGCCGTCGGCCCGCGAGCCGAGGTACGCGACCGGCGCGCGTCCGATGGTGATGCCTTCGGGCAGGAAGCCGACCGGCAGCTTGATCCGATCCGGGAAATGCTTGTGCGGACCGTGCGCCTGGACCGGCGCCACCAGCGTGACCGAGAGCATCAGACTGAACAGCGCCGCGGTCAACAGGCGGAGCGTGGTTCGCAATGTCATGATCGTGTTCCCTTCGTCCAGTACGTCGGTGCGACGACACTCATGGGGGTCTTCACGATACGAGGCCGTTCCGGATTCAGCGGTTGTGGGCAGGTCGATGCAGCCTCACCGGGCGACGAAGTCGTACTCCTGGAACGCGTCGACTTCGGTCTGCCAGCGCTGCTCGACGAAGTCCACGTGCGCCGGATGTGCGTTGTAGGCGTCGTACGCCGCCTGGTCGGCGAAGACCATCGAGAACTGCCAGTGCAGGTCGCTCTTCGGGCTGACCTGTCGGTTGATCATGAACTCGGTGACGCCGGGGATGGCGGTCAGGGTAGTCCGGCCGGTGTCCAGGAACCCGGTTTCACCCGGGGAGTCGGGTTCGTGGACGAGGCGGAAGACGACAGTGTGTTGGATGGCCACCGCGCCATCCAACCACTGCGCCCCATCAGACCACCGGGATGGCAGCCCTCTTGGCGGCGTCCAGTAGCACGCCCGCCGCCACCTCCAGACCTTCGATCCGACCGAGCGAGACGTCCTCGTGCTCGATGTTGACCCACATGTCGGAGTCCACGGCATACAGGGCCGACAGCCAGGTCGACCAGTAGACGACGTCGTGGCCGCGACCCAGCGCGACGAAGTCCCAGGCGGCGTCCGCGGGCCATGCGTTGGCCCACTCGTCGCCGCCGAGGTTGGTCCGCGGCTCATCGGGTGAGAGTCGGCGGAACCGGTTGTCCAGCACCCCGTACACGGCGGCGGCCGGATTGATCTTGACGTCCTTGGCAGCCGCGTGGAAAGTCAGCGGACCGAGGTCCTGGACCACGGCTACCGGGTCCATCCACTGCCAGAACAGGTGCGAGGCATCCATCTCGACGCCGATGTTCCCGGCACCGGTCCGCTCGACCAGCTCGCGGATGCCCGCGGGGTTGAACACGATGTTCTGCGGGTGCAGCTCCAGAGCCACCTTGACACCATGATCACCAGCGAGCGCATCGATCTCCCGCCAGAACTTTTCGGCCACCGTCCACTGGTAGTCGAGCACGTCCAGCGCCGCCGAGTTCCAGGCGTTGACGATCCAGTTCGGGTGCTGTGCGCCGGGGTCGCCGCCCGGCAGGCCGGACATGGTGACCACCCGGGTCTGGCCCAGCCGCTCGGCCAGCTTGATGCTGCGGCGGATGTCGTCGGCGTGGGAGTCGCCGATGGCCCGGTTCGGATGCAGCGGATTGCCGTTGCAGTTGAGTCCGGCGATTTCCACGCCGGTGTCCTCGAACTGGCCGAGGTAGTCGTCTCGGGCGGCGTCGGAGGTCAGGATGTCGTCGAAGGTGGGGATGTGGGTGGCCGGCAAGAACCCGCCGGAGTTGAGTTCGATCCCGCTGAGCCCCAGACCCCCGATGACCTTCAGAGCCTCGGGCAGCGGGCGGTCGTGCAGGATCGCGTTGTAGACGCCGAACTTCATGATCAGATCTCCTGGAGCTGGGTGGAACGCTGGGCGGGAACGGGAACGCCGGTGCCACCGTTCGCGGCCGACTCGGCAACCGCGGCGAGGACCTCCATGTTGTGCACGCCCTCGGAGAATGACGCGCAGCGGGGCAGCGACTGCTCCTCAGACAGGCCGGCGATCTCCTCCAAGAACGCCCTGGCCTGGTAGACGAATCCGTCGTTTTGGCCGAGACCCACGCCCGGGGCGTCCATCGGCAGGCCACCGGACACGTACGGGTGATCGGGACCGATGATCACCGTGCGGTAGCCGTTCGTACCCGGAGCGCTGCCCTCGTTGACGATCAGCTGGAACTCGGCCGGTCGCTCCTGCGCCCAGACGGCCGCGCCCTTGTCGCCGAACACCTCCAGCACCAGACCGTTCGGGTGACCGGCGGCCACCCGGGACACCTGGATCACTCCGGCCGAACCGTTCGCGAACGAGGCGCCGAACGCCGCGTAGTCGTCGTTCTCCACCGCATCGTAGGTGTCGCTGACCGCAACCTTGCCGTGCCCGACGACCGACCCGAGCGCCAGCGGACGCTCCTTGATCGCGGTGATGAACCGGCCACCGCTCACCTCGGTGATGTCGCCGGCCAGGAACTCCGCCAGGTAGGCGGTGTGGCTACCGATGTCGGCCAGCGCACCCGAACCGGGAGCACCCTTGTAGCGCCAGGCCATCGGACCTTGCGGATCGGCCGCGTAGTCGCACCAGTAGCGCGCGTCGAGATGCAGGACATTGCCCAGAGTGCCGTTCATGATCAGCTCTCGCAGTGCAGCAACTCCTGGCGCACGGCGGTAGGTGAAGCCGATCCGGGCCACCGTGCCGGCGGTGTCGGCGGCGTCCACCATGGCGCGAGCGTCCTCCAAGGTGTCGCTCAGTGGCTTCTCACACAGCACGTGCTTCCCGGCGGCCAACAGGCCCTCGACCATCTCGCGGTGCAGACGGTTGGCCACCACGACGCTGACCACGTCGATGGCGGGATCATCCGCGAGCGACTGCCAGGACGTGTCGCTGCGCTCGTAGCCGAACCGCCGGGCCGCCAGATCCCCCAGCTCCGGGCTGACGTCGGCGATCGAGACATACCGCAGCGGCGGCAACGTCGAGGCATACAGCGTCGGGGCGCTTCGATAGGCGGCGGCATGGGCCCGTCCTGCCATCCCGGCGCCGATGACGGCAACACCAAGAACCATGAGGCCACCTCTCGTTCGTACCATGTGAGTTAAGTCACTAGACCGCTCTAGTTGCTATCGCAACACTAGGAGCCAGACGAGCCGTTTGTCAAGACATTCACCCGCGCGGTGGCCGGGTGCTTGCTCGCACCCGCAGATCCGGCTCGAGAATGAGCTCCCGCTCTGTCACCCGCCGCTGGTGTATGCGTGCGACAACCCGCTCGACAGCCAGCCGAGCCAGCACAGCCGGTTCCTGGATGACGCTGGTCAGCCCGACCATGGACAGGGCCGCGAGCTGACTGTCGTCCCAGCCGATCACCGACACGTCGCCCGGGACCCCGATCCCCTGCTGGGCGAACACACCCATGGCCGCAAGCGCGGTGTCGTCGTTGTACGCGATCAGCGCGGTGGGCGGGTCGCCCTCCTCCAGCAGGCGCAGCGCCGCACGCTGCCCGTCGATCTGGGCCTGACCGCCGGGTACGACTCGTACCTGTGACGCCAGGTCGTGCTGTGACATGGCCGCCACAAAGGCCTCCCGACGGGACACCGCGATCAAGGTCTCTCCCCCATCCAGGTGAGCGATCCGTCGATGACCCAACGAGACAAGGTGATCCACGGCCACCGCCATGCCGGTTTCGTCTGAGGTGCGGACCACATCCACCCCAGGGTGCTTGACGTGCCAACCCACCACGACGACCGGCATCCGACCGGACAGCAACGGCTTCGGCGTCGGCGGCCCGAGCATGATCAGACCGTCGAAACGAAAGTCCTGCAGGGAGTCCACGGCCGCCGCTTCGTCTCGGCCTCGGGTGACCGCACTCAAGATCAGGTTGTGGTCATGCTCCTCCGCAGCCGCGTACAAACCTTCCAGCAGGTCGAAGTGGAACGCACCCATCCCGACCCCGAACATCACCCCGATCAGCTTGGACCGTTGACCACCGAGTGATCGGGCGCGAACGTCAGGGCGATAGTCCAGCTCCCTGGCCGCGGCCAGTACCCGCTCCCGCGTCGCGGCACTCGCTCCGGGAGCCTCTCGCATGACGATGGAGACCAGGGCTCGCGAGACGCCGGCCCGGGCGGCCACGTCATCCAACGTGACCCGCCCGCGTCCTCCCTGCCCCGCGTCCGCCACGACCTCAGCCGAGTTGGCGCTCGAGGAAGGCGGTGCTCTGCTGCCAGGAGTCGGTGGCGGCCGCTTCGTCGTACGTGGACGCATTCGTGTCGTTGAAGAACGCGTGCTTCGCGCCCTCGTAGACGACCGCCCGGAAGTCGAGTCCGGCGGCGGCAGTGTCGGCCTCGAGCTGCGGCAGACTGGCCACGAGCGCATCGTCGAGCGATCCGTAGAAGGCAGCCGAGAACTGGTCGGCGATGTCGCGGAAGTGGTCCTGCATGCCCCAGACCTCGTGGATGACGACGATCCCACCCTTGACCTCACCATCCGGGACAGCCAGGTAGGCCTGGAACTGCTCGTCATCGTGAGTCGCCCCATCGCTGTCAGTCGCCGCGGGTGCCGGGACGGTGATTCTGGTGCCGGTCATCTGGTGCTCCCCTCGTTCGTCGACGTCAGCCTAGGAGGGTGGTGTCGAACGGCGGCCGTAGCGAGCAGGTTCCCGAGTGTGTGTCGCGCGTGTCGGTGCGGAGCGCCGCCTTCGGCGGACAGGCGGAGGAGAAGTCGGATAGCGGGGTTCTATCCGCGACGACGACAACGCAGCGCGACGCGTACTCGGGTGCCGCGCAGTAGGTCGTCGTTTGACACCGCCCTCCTAGAGTCGCTGGCTCGGTGTGCGCTGCGACGCCCGGCCGCAGCGGTAGCAGACTGAGATCTATGGTCCACGGGGCGCGGGCACTCGAAGACGGGCGGGCGTCGTTCGGGCGGCAGGCGTGGGGCGATGCATACGTCCAGCTGTCGGCGGCTGAGGTGGAGGCGCCGCTCGCGCGCGACGATCTGGAGCGGCTGGCCGTGGCCGCGTACCTGGTCGGTCGGGACGAGGAGAGCAGCGACGTCTGGGTCCGCGCGCACCACGAGTGCATCCGTCGGGGCGATCTGCTCGGCGCCGCCCGGTCCGCCCTGAGGCTGGGCACGCAGCTTCTGGTGATGGGCGAGATGGCCCGTGGCGGGGGTTGGCTCGCGAGGGCCCGGCGCATGCTCGAGGAGCACGGCCAGGACTGCGTGGAGCGTGGGTGGCTGCTGGTGCCGGACGCGATCCAGTGCTTCGACGCCGAGCCTTCGACGGCGTGCGCGACGCTCGGCCGGGCCGTCGAGATCGGCGTCCGGTTCGGGGATCCGGATCTGGTGGCCATGGCCCGGAACGCTCAGGGCTGGGCGTTGATCCGGCTGGGGCAGACCGCGGCCGGCACGACGCTGCTCGACGAGGCGATGGTTGCCGTCACCGCCGGCGAAGTCTCCTCCTTCGTCGCCGGTGGGGTGTACTGCGCTGCGATCGAAGCCTGCCAGGAGAGCTTCGACCTGCGTCGGGCACGAGAGTGGACGGCTGCGCTGACTCGTTGGTGCGAGTCGCAGCCCGACCTGGTCCCCTACCGTGGACAGTGCCTGGCGTATCGGTCCGAGATCATGCGGCTGCAGGGTGACTGGTCCGACGCGTTGCAGGAAGCGCAGCGGGCTCGCGACCGGCTCTCCGGTCACCCCGCGGTCGGGATGGCGTTCTACCAAGAGGGCGAGCTGCACCGGCTGCGCGG
>DASQLI010000099.1:0-2622 GCA_035630075.1 Microlunatus sp. | reverse complement strand
CGCCCAGGCGCTGGTGCACGACCCGGCGCTGGTGCTGCTCGACGAACCCACGAACGGGCTCGACCCCGCCGGTCGGGACGACATGCTCGAGCTGATCCGGCGTATCGGCGCAGAGTTCGGCATCTCGGTGATCGTGACCTCCCACCTGCTCGGGGAGCTCGAGCGGGTCTGCGAAGGCATCGTGGTGATCGACGCCGGGCGGCTGCTGCGGCACTCGTCCACCGCGTCGGTCACCGCGGAGACGCAGCTGGTCACGATCGAGGTGGACGAAGGCGCTGCGGTCCTCCGCGAGCGGCTGAGCGACTCCGGCCTCGAGGTACGGATCGACGGCCAGAAGCTGTACGTCGGCGTCGATGACCCGACCGTCTACGACCGCCTTCTCGATGCTGTCGCCGAGCTCGGCCTCGGTCTTGTTCGCCTCGAGCGGCAGCGGCACCGGATGACCGAGATCTTCACGGACAGCACCAGTGAGCAGGGGATCCCGCATGTCTGAGGAGACGACCGAGGCGCGAACGGGCGCCATCCACGACATCGGCTACCGGCACTACGACGGTCCCCGACTGGGCGCGTCGTACATCCAGCGCTCCCTGTTCGTCGAGACCCTGCGCGGCGCCTACGGGCTCGGCCGTTCCGCCCGCTCCAAGGTGATGCCGTTCCTGCTCCTGGCCGTGATGGTGCTGCCCGCCGTGGTGATGGGCATCGTGACCAGCTACTTCGGCGCGTCCGAGCTGCCCGTCCGCTACCCCGAGTACGTGATCCAGCTGCAGGTCACCGTCACGATCTTCCTCGGCTCCCAGTCCCCGGCGGTGATCTCGCGGGACCTCCGCTACCGCGTCGCGTCGTTGTACTTCTCCCGGCCCCTGAGCCGGCGGCAGTACGTCCAGGCGAAGTACGCCGCGATGTCGGTCGCGCTGTTCATCCTCATCGGGCTGCCCACCACGCTGCTGCTCGCCGGGGCACTGCTGGCGGAGCTGCCTCTCAGCGAACAGCTGCCCGACTACCTGCGTGCGATGGCCGGTGCCGCCATCTACGCTGTCGTGCTGGCCGGCATCGGGCTCGTGATCGCAGCGTTGACCCCACGGCGCGGCCTGGGAGTGGCCGCCGTGGTCGGCGTGCTGCTCGTGCTGTCTGGCTTCCAGGCGGCAGTGAGCGGGCTGGCCGCCGAGTTCGGCACGGAGAAGTTCGTCGCGTACACCGGCCTGATCTCGCCGTACACCCTGGTCGACGGCGTGGTCACCGGACTCTCCGGCGCCGAGTCCTCTGTCGGACAGGGGCCGCCCGGCGCGGTGGGCACGGCCGTCTTCGTGTCGGTCACGGTGCTGCTTGTCGCCGGTTGCTACGCCGCCCTGGCGGTCCGCTTCCGGAAGGCGCTGTCATGAGCATCATCGAGCTCGAGCAGGTCTCGCGCTGGTTCGGGAACGTGGTCGCGGTGAACGACGTGACGATGCGTCTCGGCCCCGGGGTGACCGGGCTCCTCGGCCCCAACGGTGCTGGCAAGTCGACCCTGATCCACATGATGGCCGGGTTCCTCGCTCCCTCGGCCGGAAGCGTGACGCTCGACGGCCGCCCGCTCTACCGCGACCCGGAGATCTACCGCGAGGTCGGCCTGGTCCCCGAGAGCGAGGAGATGTACGACGCACTCAGCGGCTGGCGATTCGTCCTCGCCAACGCCAGATTGCACAAGCTCCCTGACCCGGAGGCGGCCGCACGACGGGCAATCGCCACGGTGGAGATGGCGGATTCCCAGGATCGCGACATCCGCACCTATTCCAAGGGGATGAAGCAGCGGATCAAGATGGCGACCGCGATCGTTCACGACCCCAAGGTGTTGCTGCTCGACGAGCCGTTCAACGGGATGGATCCGCGGCAGCGGCTGCACCTGATGGATCTCCTGCACGAACTCGGTGACCAAGGTCGGACGATCCTGTTCAGCTCGCACATCCTGGAGGAGGTCGAGCAGATCGCCGGCCGCATCGAGGTGATGGTCGCCGGGCGGCACGCCGCATCGGGTGACTTCCGCGAGATCCGCCGGCTGATGACGCAACGGCCACATCAGTACACGCTTCGCTCCACCGACGACCGCGCGTTGGCCTCGGCGGTCATCGCCGAGCCGGGGACCTCCGGTGTCCAGCTGGTGATCGATGCCGCAGGTGCGAGCACAGTGCAGGTGCAGGCGACCGACTTCTCCGCGTTCATCCACGCCCTGCCACAGGTGGCCACACGGAACGGGATCCGGCTGCTCGAGGTCCGGCCCGCAGACGAGTCCCTGGAGAGCGTCTTCTCCTACCTGGTGACGCGATGAACAGCACCGTCGCGACCCTGACCAGTCGCAGCCTCCTCGGTCGCCGGCGCACGCTCGTCCTCATGCTGCTGCCGCTGGCCCTGCTCGCCCTGTGTGTGCTGGCCCGCGTCCTTGCCGGTCTCGACTCCGAGCTCGAGCGCGAGCTCGAGGGGGCGCTGGCACCTGACCTGCTCGGGGCCTTCGGGATCGCGATCCTGATGCCGCTGCTCAGCCTGATCGCCGGCACCGGCTCGATCGGTCCGGAGATCGACGACGGTTCGATCGTCTACCTGCTGGCCAAGCCGCTCAACCGGTACTCGATCGTCGTCACCAAGCTGGCG
>DASQLI010000098.1:0-18958 GCA_035630075.1 Microlunatus sp. | reverse complement strand
GCCACGTACAGTCCGGCCAGGGTGACCAGCACGATCGCGCCGTAGACCCACCAGCGGGTGTCGGCGGGGACGCCGAAGCTCTTCAGCAGCGTACGGGAGTTCGTCAGCAGGATCAGACCGCCGATCGCCACCCCGAGCAGGTGGGTCGGGGCGTACTTCACCAGCACCGCCGCGAGCGGTGCGGCGATCAGGCCACCGACCAGCAAGGCGAGTGCGAAGCCCCAGTTGATGCCGGCCGCGCCGAGCCCGATCAGGAACCCGAGGCTGGCCGCCGCCGAGACCGCGAACTCGCTGGTGTCGACCGAGCCGATGACCTTCCGCGGCTGCAGCCGACCGTCGGCCAGCAGGGCCGGCGTGGCGACCGGACCCCAGCCACCGCCGCCGGTGGCGTCGATGAAGCCCGCGAACAGTCCCAGCGGCGCCAAGAACTTCAGCGAGATCGCCTTCTTGAACTTCGGCGGGACGAAGCCGATCACGAACCGGGCCAGCACGTAGGCGCCCAACACAGCCAGGATGGCCGCCATGATCGGTGCCGCGGCCTCGGTGGACAGACTGGAGAGCACGGTCGCGCCCAGGAACGCGCCGATCGCGCCGGGCCCGGCGATCCGGGCCACGACCCGCCAGTCGACGTTCTTCAGCTTCCAGTGCGACAAGCCCGACGCGATGTTGGTGCCGAGCTCAGAGAAGTGCACCGAGGCCGAAGCCGCCGCTGGAGTGAGTCCGGCCAGGATGAGCAGCGAGCTCGAGGTCACGCCGTACCCCATCCCGAGGCTGCCGTCGACGAGCTGGGCGGCGAACCCGACGAGGGCCAGAACAATCAACTTACGCATCTGCGGGAACTTTCTCTGAGAACCGGTGCCAGAACCCTAGTAGAAAACTAGGAATTGATCGGGACTTTAACATCCGGTCCCCAACCGAGTTCAAGGGTCGTCTCATCATGCGACCGGAACGTCCATAAAGTGAGACACCGGGTTCACGGGGGTGAGAAGCTAGTCGATCGTCCAGATCTCGGCTAGACCCAGGCGTTCGGGTTCGCCACCAGGGCGGAGATCGCCTCCGGCAGTGTTCCCGAAGCGACGTGAGCCAGCGTCACACCCTCGAGGATCGCCCGCTCGGAGGCGCGGAGGGCGATCCAGACCTCTTGCAGAGACGCTGCTGCGCCCTCGTACTCGAGATGCTCGGGTCGGCTGCCTCGTACGTTGGCCAGCTCGCCGTCCAGTGCCCGGATGACATCGGCGATGCTGATCTCCGACGCCGGTCGGGCGAGCCGGTAGCCGCCGTCCGGTCCGCGTTGGCTGCGCAGCAGACCGCCCCGGCGGAGCTCGCCGAGGATGCTCTCCAGATACTTGTTGGGGATCTTCTGCGCCGCCGACAGCTGCTCGACGGTCCGCGGGGCATCTGCCGCAGCCAGCTCGGCGACCGCTCGCAGCGCGTAGTCGACCCGAGCGGACAGCCTCATGCTTCAGACCTTAGTGGCTCACGTCCGTCCGTGTGCTGCGGAGTTGTCCTGGCTGGCGTACTCGATCCGGTCCGAGACCGCTGGGTCGCTCAGCGGACCGCCCGCCGGTAACGCTCGCCCACCGCAGCCAGCTGCGCTACCAGCTCCGGCGGCCCATCGACGAAGAAGTCCAGCCCGAGCATGCCGATGTAGACAGCGATGATCTCCACACTGTCGGCCCCGGTGACCAACACACAGGTCTGGTCGTCGATGGCTTCGACCACCCCGACCGCCGGGTTGGTCCTGGACAGCACCTCCGCCGCGGGCGCGTCGACCCGAATCCGGGCGTGCACGTTCCAGCCGGCGAAAGCCACCTCGCGGAGCACGAACGCCGTGTAGTCGCCGCCCGGCAGCCCGCCGGCAGTGAACCGCGGCCCACCCGGCGTACGCAGCCGCATCCAGTCCAGTCGGAACGTCGACCACGACTCGGTACGGGCGGTGCGGCCGACCAGGTACCACCGTCGCTGCCAGCTGACCAGGCGATAGGGCTGCACCTGCCGCCACTGCTCCTCGTCGCGGTAGTCGAACCGGATCTCCTCTCGGTCTCGGATGGCCGCTGCGATGGCGGTCAGCAGCCCGACCTCGACCGCCGGGTCGGGCACGTTGGAGCCGGTGTTCTCCGGGCCGGCAGTGACCGCATCGCGCACGGCGTCGACCTGGCGGCGGAGCCGGTGCGGCAGGATCGCCTCCAGCTTGGCCAGGGCGCGGGTGCTGGTGTCCTCGATCCCGCTGATCCCGGTCGCCGCGGCCAACCCGACGGTGATCGCGACGGCCTCGTCGTCGTCGAGCAGCAGCGGTGGCAGCTTGGCCCCGACGCCGAGGCGATAGTGGCCGTCCCGTCCGCGTACGGCGTCGACCGGGTAGTCGAGCCGCCGCAGCCGGTCGATGTCGTTGCGGATCGTGCGCGCCGTCACCCCGAGCCGGGCGGCGAGCTCGGTGCCGGTCCAGTCCGTACGCGACTGGAACAGGCCGAGCAGCGCCAGAAGTCGAGCCGAGCTGCTTCTCACCATTTCTCGACGCTCCCACTTCAAGCGGAACGAAACGTGCCTATTTGATCTCTAGCGTAGAGCCATGACCACCTCCCAGATCACCCCGTTCACCATCCACATCGACCAGGCCGCGCTGGACGACCTGCACCGCCGGCTGGCCACCACCCGCTTCCCGGCGCCCGCACCCGATGACAGCTGGGACTACGGCACGCCGGTCTCCTACCTGCAGCGCATGGTCGAGGCCTGGCAGCGGTTCGACTGGCGGGCCCAGGAGGAGCGGATGAACGCCGTGCCCAACTTCACCACCGAGATCGACGGACAGACGGTCCACTTCGTGCACGTCCGCTCCATCGAGGCCGACGCCACCCCCATGCTGCTCCTGCACAGCTACCCCGGATCGTTCGCCGAGTTCTTGGACCTGGTCGGGCCGCTGAGCGACCCGGTGGCCCACGGCGGCCGGGCGGAGGACGCGTTCGATGTCGTCATCCCGTCAATGCCCGGCTTCGGGTTCAGCACGCCGATGGTAGGCGCCGACTGGACGATGGCCCGAGTGGCGCGGACCTACGACACGCTGATGCGCCGGCTCGGTTACGAGTCCTACGGCACCCACGGCAGCGACGGTGGAGCCATGGTCTCCCGCGAGCTCGCGGTGCTCGACCCGCCCGGTTTCCTGGGCGCGCACGTGCTGCAGCTGTTCTCGTTCCCGTCCGGCGCCGAGGGAGAGTTCGACAGCTTCGGGCCCAAGGAGTACGCGGCGCTGGAGTTCCTCGGCTGGTTCCAATCCGTGGGCGGCTACAACTCGATGAACGGCACCCGGCCGCAGACCATCGCTGCCGCGCTCTCGGACTCGCCGGTCGGGCAGCTTGCGTACAACGAGCTGTTCGAGAACTTCGGCAACGGCACCAGCCTGGTGTCGGTCGAGCAGGTGCTCACCCAGGTCTCGCTGTACTGGCTGACCAACACCTCGGCGACTGCGGTCCGCTACCACTACGCCGAGGGACACGCAGGGACCGAGCCGGTGGTCAGCCACGGCCGGATCGGGGTCGCGGTGTTCAAGGACGACTTCCAGACGATCCGGCCGCTGGCCGAGCGGGACAACGCACAGATCGTGCACTGGTCGGAGTTCGACCGCGGCGGACACTACGCCGCGCTCGAGGTGCCGGACCTGGTCGTCGGCGACCTCCGCACCTTCTTCGCCTGACGTTCCCGAACGTGTCAGAACCCGGTTGCGTCCTGGCTCAACCGGGTTCTGGCAACTCGGCGGTGAGGGTCAGACTGATGCCGCTCCTGCCGGAGCCAGGTGGTCGACGACGGGTTCGGCGAAAACCTACGTCCACAGCACGGCGATTCCGGCGTTGACCAGCGTCAGCCCGGTGATGATGCCCCAGAGTCCCTTCGGGATCGACTGGAACTTGCGGTTCTTGGCCACCAGCAGCAGGAGGATCGCCGTGATGGCGAGCTTGACGCCGAGCTTCAGGTGATCGACCGGGTTCGCCGGGTCGTTGCCGAGCTCGAGCAGGGCGGCGAGCGCCAGCCCGCTGACCAGCTGTGTCCAGGCCCCGAACAGCATGGTGCGGCTGACCTCGGGCTCGACCGCTCGGAACTGCACCAGGCAACCGCCGAGCAGGGCCGCGAAGCCGATCAGGTGCACCAGCGTCAAGAGCTGGTAGACGAGGTGCATGCTCGTGAGGATAGTGACTCCTGAGGCGCCCGAGGCGTACGCGCGTCGGCACGTCGTTCCCTGTTGCGATCGATCCTCCGCGCTGCCCCGTACGTTGGATGCCATGGGCATCATCGGCTGGATCTTGATCGGACTCATCATGGGCGCACTGGCCAAGGCGGCGCTGAACAAGAAGGGCGGCAGCTGGCTCAGCTCGCTGCTGCTCGGCGTGGTCGGTGCGCTGGTCGGCGGCTTCCTGGGCGGCATCGCCTTCGGCCGCGGCATCGGCAGCTTCTGGTCCCCGTGGACCTGGCTGTTGGCCTTCGTGGGCAGCGTGATCGTGCTGGCGATCTGGAGCGCGATCTCAGGTCGCAAGGCCTGACCAGCCGGCAGGCCTAGACCAGGCGGCGGTCGGTTGCCCAGCGCGTCAGCTGGTGCCGGTTCGAGAGCTGGAGCTTGCGCAGCACGCTGCTCACGTGCGTCTCGACCGTCTTGATCGAGATGAAGAGCTCGCGGGCGACCTCCTTGTACGCGTAGCCACGGGCGATCAGCCGCAGCACCTCGCGCTCGCGCTGCGACAACCGGTCCAGGTCCTCGTCCACAGTGGACAGGTCGATCGCACCCGAGAAGGCGTCCAGCACGAACCCGGCCAGCCGGGGCGAGAAGACCGCATCCCCCTCCGACACCCGACGGATCGCGTCGATCAGCTCCGCTCCGCTGATCGACTTCGTCACGTAGCCACGGGCTCCGGCCCGGATCACCCCGATCACGTCCTCGGCCGCGTCGGAGACCGACAGGGCCAAGAACTTCTGGTCGGCGTCCTTGGCGTGCACCTTCCGCAGCACCTCGACACCGCCGCCGCCGGGCAGATGCACATCGAGCAGCACCACGTCGGGGTGGGTCTCGCCGATCACAGCGACCGCGCTGTCGACATCCGCGGCCTCGCCGACCACCGCGACCCGTTGACCGATCTCAGCCTTGACGCCGCTGCGGAACATGGCGTGGTCGTCGACGACGACCACGCGCGTACGGGCGACGGCGCCGGTCGGACCCGCGCCCGGTAGCGGCGGAGTCACTCCCGGTCGGCCGGGCACATTGCCCGTCGGCCGTCCCGCGGTGGCGTCGGTGTGCCGACCCGGGACCCCCGGCGGTGGCGGCGGCATCCCCCCTGGTCGGGAGGCAGCCACACCGGGATTGACGGCGGGGCGCTGTGGCTGTGGGCCACGAGGTTCGGTCATCGTTTGATCTCCAGTCGTACTTCGGTTCCCTCGCCCGGGGCGGTACGAATCGTCGCCGATCCGCCGTGCCGGGCCATCCTGTCGATGATGCTGTGCTTGACGCCGAGCCGGTCGTCCTCCACGCCGTCGAGGTCGAAGCCCGCCCCCCGGTCTCGGACGAACACCTCGACCCGATCCTCGTCCACCTCGGCGTACAGGTCGATCTTGCTCGCGCCCGAGTGCTTGGCGGCGTTCACCAACGCCTCCCGGGCCGCCCGGACCAGCGCCACCAACGGCTCGGCCATCTCGCAGTCGCCGACGGCGACCACCTCGACAGGCACCCCGCGCTCATCCTCCACCTCGGCGGCCGCGGTCGAGAGGGCGGCCTTGAGCGTCTTGTCGGCGTCCTGCTCGCCGTACAGCCATGATCGCAGCTCTCGCTCCTGCCGTCTGGCCAGCTGCTGGACCGCCTTGGGATCGTCGGCCTGGCGCTGGATCAGGGCCAGCGTCTGCAGCACCGAGTCGTGCAGGTGGGCAGCCATGTCGGCGCGGGCATCGGCCCGCACCTTCTCGGCCCGCGCCTGCGTGAGTGCGGTACGGGAGCGGTAGAGCCAGGGCGCGAGGACGACCGCCAGACCGGCCAACGCCAGCACGGTCATGGCCATCACGTCGGGCAGCTCCTGGATCAGGTTCTGCTGCGCCACCACGATCCCGAACGCGGCACCGACGAGGGCGAGTCCGACGACCACCCGCAGCACCGAGGGCCAGCCACCGCGGGCCACGAACGGCGCCAACCACGCGCGCCCACCACCCTCGGCGCGCCACTTCCGCTGCTGGCTCGAGTCGGCCTGCCGCCACACCAACGCGGCACCGGCGCAGGCGAAGGCCACCGGCCAGAACAGGTGGGCGCTGACCCCCCACCGGCTGGTCTGCACCAGCCACAACAACCCCGTCGCCAAGGCGGCGAGGGCGAGCAGGCTGCCCCAGTCGATCCGTCGCGGCGGCTTCGCCGCGGTCCGCATCCCGCTGCGACTGGCCGCCTCGAGGCCTGGCGCGCTCTCCTCCGGCTCCGGCGGCAACAGCAACCACAGGGCTCCGTACGCGATCGCCCCGAGGAACTGGACCAGCAGCAGCCCCACGAAACCGATCCGGATGACGAGCACGGGCCAGCCCAGATGCCGGGCCAGGCCGGTGCAGACGCCGCCGAGGATGGCTCCCTCGGCGACCCTGGTGGCCCTCGGCCGGGGCGGCTTGTCGTCGGCTCCGGGAAGATCGGGGACCTGGGGTGGCGTCCGGGGTACGTCGGGTCCGGCACCGATGGCAGGCGCGCCCGAGGCGTCGGGCTGACGCTGCGATCCGAAGCCGATGGTGGACATGATGTCCACCAGCCTCACACTCCTCGGGCTTCCAGACCAGCAGGGGCTCCCCCGAGGGCACCCTCACATCCGCCGATCCGCTGCTGCCACATACGCCGATCCGCTGCACCCAGGTGCGAAACTTCCGCCGACCGGTCCACGCTGGAGGTGGACCGGCCGCCGGAAATTGCGCGTCGGCGGGTCGCAACCACGACGTCGGCGAGGGTGGTTCGGTTCCCTCGGTCCGGCGAGGATCGGGAGGAGTGGGGGTCGTCCCTGATGGTCTGCGGCCCCGGCGCGGAGAGGATGGTGCCATGAGTTCGGTCTGGTCGATCCGGCGCAGCACCGCCGACAAGAAGCTGGCCGGCGTCTGCGGTGGCGTCGCCCGCCACTGGAACGTCGACCCGATCCTGGTTCGAGTCGGCTGGGCGCTGCTCGCCCTCAGTGGTGGCGTAGGCGTGGTGCTGTACGTGGCGGCGTGGCTGCTCGTCCCGGCCGACGGGGCTGCCACCTCCACGATGGACGACCTCACCAAGGGACAGACCAGCACCTGGCCCCGAGAGGCGTGGGTGGCCATCGTCGCCGTAGCCTGCCTGGTCACGTTCGTCGTGTTCAGCTCGGCCACGAGCGTCAGCTTCTGGCCGGCTGTGGTGCTGGCCCTGATCTGGTACTTCGGCTACTACAAGTCCCGGGTCAAGCGGCCCGCCCCGCCCAGTCACGAGCGGACAGCCCAGCCCTCGCAGCAAGGGTCACTCGATGCCCCGCCAACGGGTGAGCCGTTCCGCTACCCGGGTCCACCGACGCCGTTCACCGAGGCAGCCGAAGCGTGGCGGCAGCGGGTCGAGGACATGCGCCGCGGTGCCACCGTCACCGGATTCTCCGAGACGACGGGCCAGTCGCCCGCCGAGCCAACCTGGTCACCGGCGGCGGCCCCGGCGCCGACTGCGGCGGGTGGATCGGCGTGGCAGAGCTACCCGTACGGCTCCGACCGCGCCGCCGTGCAGGACCCGGTGAGCCCGGAGTTCGCCGAGGCCGCCGCCCGCGCCGACTTCTTGGCCGCTGCCGACCCGGTGGGTCTGTACACGGAGGCGGCGCCGGTCAAGGCCGCTGCTGCCCCGAGCCGCCGAACCCAGGCCACGTCGTTGTCCGCACGCCGGCTGCGGCTCGTCGGTCTGGTCGCCGTCGGGCTGGTGCTGCTGGGACTGGCCATCGCCGACATCCTGGGGGCGCCGATCACTCCGGTCATCTACGCCGCCGCGGTGCTGCTCGTCGTCGGTCTCACCCTGATCGCCGCGACCTGGCTCGGTCGAGCCCGCGGCATCCTGCCGATCGGCCTGCTGCTCCTCCTGGTCGTGCTGGGCATGTCGGTGGCGAAGCCGGCCGGCCAGTACCTGCACGAGTTCAACTACACCAGTACGAGCCAGTTCCCGGTCCAGCCCGTGACGGTCGACCGCGGTCTGGTCAGCGTCGACCTGCGCGGCGTCGACCTGACGTCCGACGCCACCTTCGCCGCCGATCTCGGTACCGGCGCGATCGAGATCGAGGTCCCGCCCGGCACCAACGTGGTGCTGGACTACTCGGTCGGCAGCGGCGTGGTGATGGACAACAACGTGACCCTGGCCAGTGGAGAGAACCTGCAAGGCAGCTCACCGCTGCTGCAGCGGTCGCGCGACAACGAGCCGACCCTCACCCTCGACATCGACGTCGACCAGGGCATGGTGGCGGTGAAGCGATGAGACGTCGAGACACCGTTGCCTTGATCTTCGGGCTTCTGCTCACCGGCTGCGCGCTGGGGTCGCTGTGGTTCTCCGCGACCGGCGTGCTGGACTGGGACGTCCTCAAGCTGGCGATCCCGATCGGCCTGGTCGTCGTGGGGATCGCCGGCCTGGCGGTCTCCCGGACCGGCGACTGACCCACCGACTTTGTCATCCGCACAACCACCCACCAGAGAGGCACTCGTCATGAGCACCCCGTACCCACCCCAGCCGCGTCGCCTGATGCGCGATCCGAGCAACAAGCTCATCGGAGGTGTCTGCTCCGGAGTGGCGAAGTACCTGAACATGGACGTCAACCTGGTCCGGATCCTCACCGTGCTGATCTCCTTGTTCACAGGGATCCCGATCGTGCTCTACCTGATCGCGTTGTTCGTGATGCCCGAGGAGCGCAACGAGCCGCAGCCGCCGTACGTCAACGGCCCGCAGCCCGGGGCGTACGGTGCGGGCTACAGCGGGCAGGCATACCAGCAACCCACGTACGGCACCCCGCCGGCGGCCCAGCCGGCAGACGAGGTGTGGGGCTCGTCCGGCGCTCCCTGGGAGCAGCCGCAGACCGCCGCGCCGTCGGCCGCGCCGTCCGCCGCCCAGTCGAGTTGGCAGCAGCCGCCGTCGGCGGCTGCCGGTGACGGTGGAGGTAGCGGTGCCGGTGAGGAGCCGACGCGCTACGACACGGCGCCGGTCAGCGACGATGCACCGGAGACGCCCGTTCCTGACGCACCGGCCACCGCGGCACCGGAGAAGCAGCCCGAGGGCCTTCCGAAGCCCGACCCGACCCCTGAGAGCGAGGCACCTCAGCCTGCGCCCGAGCAGACCAGCGTCTGGGAGTCCGCGCCGGCCGATCCGGACGCCGAGTCGCCGGAGCAGACGTCGGAGCCGAGTGGGTCCGACACCGATCGGTCCGAGGACAGGCAGAGCTGATCGAGCGCGCGGTATCGGTCAGCGCGGACTGGCAGACGAGGCCGAGCACCATCTTTTGGAGCGAAAACCACGTCACACGTGGATAGCGGTGCAGAAATCGCGGGAGGCCAGGGTGGTCATTCCCACTCGATGGTGCCGGGCGGCTTGCTGGTGATGTCGACGACCACCCGGTTCACCTCGCGGACCTCGTTGGTGATCCGGGTGCTGATCCGCTCCAGCAGCTCGTAGGGCAGCCGGCCCCAGTCCGCGGTCATCGCGTCCTCGCTCGTCACCGGGCGCAGCACGATGGGGTGGCCGTACGTGCGACCGTCGCCCTGGACCCCGACCGAGCGGACGTCGGCCAGCAGCACCACCGGGAACTGCCAGATGTCGCGGTCCAGCCCGGCCGCGGTGAGCTCCGCCCGGGCGATCGCGTCGGCCTCGCGCAGGACCGCCAACCGATCGGCCGTCACCGCGCCGATGATCCGGATCGCCAGCCCTGGCCCGGGGAACGGCTGCCGCCAGACCATGGCCGCCGGCAGCCCGAGCTGCTCCCCGACGGCGCGGACCTCGTCCTTGAACAGGGTCCGCAGCGGCTCGATCAGGGCGAACTGCAGGTCGTCGGGCAACCCGCCGACATTGTGGTGGCTCTTGATGTTGGCCGCGCCCTCACCGCCTCCGGACTCCACCACATCGGGATAGAGCGTGCCCTGCACCAGGAAGTCGACCTGACCGGACTCGCCCACGATCTCGCGCGCGGCGCGTTCGAAGCAGCGGATGAACTCCCGGCCGATGATCTTGCGCTTGGCCTCCGGGTCCGCCACCCCGGCCAGCTCACCGAGGAACTGCGCGGAGGCGTCCACCACCCTCAGCTCGACGCCGGTGGCGGCCACGAAGTCCTGCTCGACCTGCTCGGCCTCGCCCTTGCGCAGCAGACCGTGGTCGACGAACACGCAGGTCAGCTGGTCGCCGATGGCTCGCTGCACCAGGGCGGCGGCCACCGCCGAGTCCACGCCGCCGGACAGGGCACAGATCACCTTGCCGTCGCCGACCTGCGTCCGAACGGCGGCCACCGAGTCGTCGACGATGTTGGCCGGTGTCCAGTCCGGGGTGCAGCCGGCGATCTCGTACAGGAAACGTTCGAGCACCTGCTGACCGGCCTGGGTGTGCAGCACCTCCGGGTGCCACTGCACGCCGGCGAGACCGGCCGCCACGTTCTCGAACGCGGCGATCGGGGCGCCGGCCGTGCTGGCGAGATCGGTGAAGCCGGCCGGTGAGGCGGCCACCGAGTCGCCGTGACTCATCCACACCTGCAGATTCGGCGGCAGGTCGGCGAGGAGCGTGCCGGTGGCGTCGATCCGCGCCTGGGTGCGGCCGAACTCGCTCAGCCCGGTGCGGGCCACGTCACCGCCGAGGGCCCGGGCCATGGCCTGGAAGCCGTAGCAGATGCCGAAGGCCGGCAGCCCGGCCCGGAACAGCGCAGGATCGACCTGCGGTGCGCCCGGCGCGTAGACCGACTGAGGACCGCCGGACAAGATGATCGCCTTGGGCCGCTTGGCGACGATCTCGGCCACGCTCGTGGTGTGCGGCAGCACCTCGGAGTAGACCCGCGCCTCACGGACCCGGCGGGCTATCAGCTGGGCGTACTGTGCGCCGAAGTCGATCACCACCACCAGATCGTGCCGGCGTTCGATCTCCGCCTCGGTCACCGCTGCCGTCCTTCCACGCCCCGGTTGAGGGGCCAGAGTCTAGCCGCGTACGAAGGCGTGGCCGTGCCGTCTGCCCGCGCGTTGGGCGCACCTGGTTGGATGGGCGTCAAAGCTCTGCGAGCGAGGTGAGGAGTTCCATGGCGGACATGGCGAAGCTGGCGTACCGTCCGATCGGTCTGGCCGTGAGCCTGGGCGCGGCGGCCGTCGCCGGACGGGTGGTCGGCGTGATCTGGAAGCAGGTCGCCGACGAGGACGAGATCCCTGACGCACTGGATGCGCAGTACTCGATAGGAAAGGTGCTGGCCGCCGCCCTCATCCAGGCCGGGGTGTTCGCGATCGTGCAGGTGCTGATCAACCGCGGCGGGGCAAAGCTGTTCGAGCGGGTCACCGGAGCCTGGCCGGGCGACTAGCCGCCGTTCGTACGCGCGCCCGGGGCCGGTTCGCCGCGCTCCGGGATGTCGCTCAGCTCAGGCCGCGCTTCGCAGCGTCGGCTCGGACCGCCTTGACCGTCCCGTTCTTGGGCTTGACCACCTTCTTGGCCGTCGACTTCGCCCCGGAGACCGGGCCGCTGAGGGTGTAGACCTTCCGGTCGTACGCCAGTGGGCTGGTGGTGCACTTGCGGTCGGCCGTCGGACGCCATCCCTTGAACAGGAAGCTGTCGCCCAGTGACTCGATGCACTTCGACGGGCCGTCGACGTAGAGCCCGTGCTGTCCCTCGTTGTCGACGCTGACCATCACCGTCTTGCCGGCGGTCCTGCGATGCGCAGCCAAGGCACCCTCGTACGCGGTGGCCGGGTCGCCCTCGGACTGGAACATCAGGATCTTGTTCGAGACGCCGGCCAGGTCGATGGTCCGGGTCTGCGGCTTGAACTTCCAGTAGGCACACAGCTCGACGGTGTTGAGGTAGCCGACGAACGGATACTTCCGGGCGTCGGAATCGGCCCGCTTCAGCAAGGCCTTGATGTTGCTGCTGTTGGCGCTGTCGTTGCAGCGCACGACCCCGCCGGCCAGGCCCTGGGTGATGTCCTTGCGGGCCGAGGACACCGCCTTGGCGGTGCGCTGGACGGAGAACGGAGCCTTGGTCATCGGGGCCTTGACGCGCTTGGCCAAGGTCTTGCGGTACTTGGCGGAGGACGGCTTGCGGACGTAGTCGGCGGCCGCGTCGACGATGGCACCGGCGTAGTCGAATCCCGCGTCCGTGTAGATGTACTGGGACACCGTGTAGTCGAAGTCCTCGGGACCGAGGGCGGGCGTCTTGCCCTTCTTCAGTGCCTTCTTGGCCTGGGTGACCAGCTTCTTGCGGGTGGACTCGTACTTCTTCTTCACGGACTTGGCGCTCTTGCCGAGGCCGAAGTCGGCGTTGTGCCGAGCCAGGTAGGGGAACAGCATCTTGTCCCGCCGCCGCTGGAAGGACCTCGGGTCGAGCGTCTGGTTGGTGTACATGCTCGCGGTCCACTGCATGTTGGAGTCGAGGATGAACCGACCGACGTTCTTCGGGTAGGTGTCGGCGTACCAGGCGCCCAGCCAGGTGCCGTAGGAGTAGCCGATGTAATTGAGCACCGGGTAGCTGCGATCGGTGTTCTTCGCGTCGAGCAGCTGGCGGAGGAAGTCGAGGTCCCAGACGGTCTGCTGGGTGTTGACATAGCGGGCGCTGACGTAGCCGGGAAGTGGGTCACTGCTGCAAGCTTCGGCGAAGAGCTTCGCCTCGGCGACCTCGACGGCGTGGGTCTTCTTGGTGCGCGACCGGGGGTCGGCCACCTTGGGCAGCTTGTTGTACTTCGCCGTGGTGGTCACGCACTTGACGTTGGTGCTCGCGCCGAAGCCGCGGGGGTCGAAGCCCAGCAGGTCGTACTGGCGCAGCTGCGGCTTGCTCCAGGACAGCGCCTCGGTGAAGGTGCGGCCGGCGGTACCGGGTCCGCCGGGGTTGGTGGTCAGCAGGCCCTTGGAGGTGCCGGACGCCTTGAGGTAGGCGATCGCGATCGAGATGCTCCCCTTGGCTGGGTTCGTCCAGTCCCGGGGCACCTTGACCTTGGCACACTTCGAGTCCAGATCACCGGAGCAGCTGCCCCAAGAGATCGGCTGGTTCAGGTAGCTCGCGGGGACGGCCGGCTCGGCCGCCTCGGCCATCGGAGTCAGCATCGGCACCGGCGCCACGATCGCCACGGCTGAGGCCACCAGCACAGCGATCCAGCGACCGAACCGGCGACGCGACATGGGGCCCTACTCCTTCAGGTGCGGCTGCGGCCGAGAACGGATCGGACGCCTAAGCAGTGTGACTGCAGATGTCCATTTGACCAAACTTCTCTCAGGCTTTGTACGGGTCCGGCAGATTCTCAGGGTCGGCCGAGGACCTTCAGCACCCGCAGGACGGCGGTCACCCCGCCGGCGAAGGCCTGGGGCGAGATCCCGAAGCTCGGAGCGAGCGGGATCAGCGACTGGGTGCCGATGGCCTGCGGCTCGACGAACCTGAGCAGGCCCTCGGGGCCTTGACGCCGACCGAGACCGGACGATTTCATCCCGCCCATCGGCGCGCTGATGCTGCCGAAGGTGGCACCGTACGCCTCGTTGACGTTGACCGTGCCGCACCGGATCTGCGCAGCGACCCGACGCCCGCGCACCGGATCGGAGGTCCAGACGCTGGCGTTGAGCCCGTACGCGGAGTCGTTGGCTCGCTGCACGGCCTCGGCCTCACTGCGTACGGGATAGATGCTCACCACTGGGCCGAAGGTCTCGGCGGCGTAGCAGTCCATCTCTTCAGTGACGCCGACCAACACCGTCGGCTCGTAGAACAGCGGACCGAGGTCGGGTCGCCGGCGGCCTCCCGTGAGCACCTGCGCGCCCTTGCTCCGAGCGTCCTCGACGTGACTCTCGACGCGTTCCAGCTGGTCGATGCTGACCAGACTGCCCATGTCGTACCCGTAGTCCAGGGACCGGCCGAGCCGCAGCGCCCTGGTCTTCGCCACGAACGTATCGGTGAACTCGCGGTGCACCTGCTCGGCGACGAAGATCCGCTCCGCGGAGACGCAGAGCTGGCCGGCGTTGTTGAACGAGCCGCGGACCGCGCCCGCGGCCGCCTGCTCGAGGTCGGCGTCGTCGAGCACGACCAGCGGGTTCTTGCCCCCCAGCTCCAACGAGCAGCCGATCAGCCGGTCGGCACACTGTTTGGCCACAGTCCGCCCGGTCGCCGTCGACCCGGTGAAGCAGAGGTAGTCGACGTGGTTGATCAGCTCGGCGCCCACCTGGGCTCCGGGGCCGTAGACGATCTGCCAGAGATCGGCCGGCATTCCCGACTGGTGCAGCAGGTCGACGCCGGCCAGGGCTGCGTACGGGGTCTGCAGGTCGGGTTTGTGCAGCACGGCGTTGCCGGCGACCAGAGCGGCCAGACCGTCGGAGACGGTGGGGCTGAGGGGGTAGTTCCAGGGCGAGATGATCCCGACCAGACCGCGCGGCAGGTAGCTCTTGTCGATCCGGGTGAGCAGCGGGAACATGCCGCCGGAGCGCTGGTGGTGCAGCAGCTGGCGAGCGGTCCGGGCGTAGTAGCGGGCGGTCAGGGCCAGGTGCAGGACCTCCTCGACCGCACTCAGCCGGGCCTTGCCGCCTTCGTACTGCACCAGGTCCGCGAGCGTGTCGCGGTGATCGAGCACCGCGTCGTGGAAGTCGAGCAGCACCCGCTGCCGGTCGGCCGGCGGCCGGTCGGCCCACGCCTCCTGGGCCGATCGGGCCCGAACGGCTGCCGCGGCCACGTCGGCCGGGGTGGAGGTCGGCAGCTCGGAGACGAGGTCGTCGGAGTACGCCGACTGCCACAGCCGCGACGGGCCCGTGGCCACCAGCCGGGCAGCGAGCCGCGGCCCATCCCACGGCAGCGGGTCGGAGGCGACGGCGGACAGACTCGACATGCCGCCAGCGTAGGCGCCGGGTGCCGGTGCCGACACGCTCTGGCACCATTCCCGCATGGACGCGGACGTCATCGTCGTCGGCGGCGGGCTGTCCGGCCTTGTCGCCACCCGTGAGCTCGCGGAGGCCGGCCGCTCGGTCATCCTGGTGGACGGTGAGCCGCAGCAGTCGCTGGGCGGGCAGGCCAACTGGTCGTTCGGCGGTCTGTTCCTGGTCGACTCCCCCGAGCAGCGCCGGCTCCGGGTACGCGACTCGGTCGAGCTGGCGCTGGCCGACTGGCTGGGCAGCGCCGCCTTCGACCGTCCGGAGGACTACTGGCCCAGACAGTGGGCGGAGGCGTACGTGCACTTCGCCGCCGGCGAGAAGCGCTCCTGGCTGCACGGCCTCGGGGTGCGGTGGTTCCCGCTGGTGCAGTGGGCCGAACGCGGCGGCTACGCGGTGCCTGGGCACGGCAACACGGTGCCGCGGTTCCACGTCACCTGGGGCACCGGTCCGGGGATCGTGCAGCCGTTCGCCGACGCGGTCCTCGCCTCCCACAGGGTCCGGCTGCGCAGCCGGCACAAGGTCACCGGTCTCGAGGTCGGCGCGAACGGCGTCCGGGTGCGCGGAGCGGTGCTGGAGCCCAGCGAGGCGCTTCGCGGGGTCGCCAGCCCGACCGGTGTGGTCGGCGAGTTCTCCTTCGCCGCGCAGGCGGTGGTGATCGCCAGCGGCGGCATCGGCGCGAACTTCGACCTGGTCCGGAGGAGCTGGCCGCGGGCGTACGGCGAGCCGCCGTCGACCATGATGGCCGGCGTGCCCGACTTCGTGGACGGGTCGATGATGGAGGTCGCGACGGCAGCGGGCGCGCGGCTGATCAACCCGGACCGGATGTGGCACTACCCCGAGGGCATCGTCAACCACTCACCTGCGTGGACGCAGCACGGGATCCGGATCCTGCCGGGGCCGTCCGGGCTCTGGCTGGACGCCCGCGGGCGACGACTGCCCGCTCCCCTGTTCCCCGGTTTCGACGCCCTGGGGGCGCTGCGGCACATCACCGCGAGCGGCTTCGACCACTCCTGGTTCGTCCTCGACCTGGAGACGGCGGCCAAGGAGCTCGCGCTGTCCGGCTCGGAGCAGAACGGCGACCTCACCGGCAAGGACCTGAGGCTGCTGGCGGGCCGGCTCCGTCCGGGTCCGACGCCGGAGCTGCAGGCGTTTCTCGACCACGGCGTCGACTTCCTGACCGCGGGGACGGTGGAGGAGCTGGCGACCAAGATGAACCAGCTTGTCGATGAGCACCTGGTGGACCCCGGATCGCTGCGGGAGCTGATCGAGGCGCGCGACGAGCAGGTGCGTTCAGGGCTCGGCAAGGACCCGCAGGTGGTGGCCACCGCGGCGGCGCGGCGGTTCCTGGTGGACAGGCTGATGCGGATCGCGTCCCCGCACCCGTATCTGGACCCGGACCGACCGGGCGAGGGCCGGGCCGGTTCCGGCGGTCCCCTGGTCGCTGTGCGGCTGCACGTGCTGACCCGCAAGACGCTGGGCGGTCTGGAGACCGACCTGGAAGCCAGGGTGCTCAGGCCGGACGGGACGCCGCTCCCGGGCGTCTACGCCGTCGGCGAAGCGGCTGGCTTCGGCGGCGGCGGGATGCACGGCTACCGGTCGTTGGAGGGCACCTTCCTGGGTGGCTGCGTGTTCAGCGGCAGGACCGCCGGACGAGCGCTGGCCACGGCGCTCGGCGACTGACCAGGTCTGGCGGCGGCCGGGTCAGCGCTGCGGGGCCTGCAGGGTCTCGTGGTGACGGACGACCTCGGCCACCACGAAGTTGAGGAACTTCTCGGCGAACTCGGGGTCCAGCTTCGCCTCGGCCGCCAGCGAGCGAAGCCGCGCGATCTGCTGGGCCTCCCGGGCCGGGTCGGCCGGGGGCAGACCGTGCGCGGCCTTGAGCTGGCCGACCTGCTGGGTGATCTTGAACCGCTCGGCGAGCAGGTGGATCAGCGCGGCGTCCATGTTGTCGATGCTGCCCCGCAGCCGCAGCAGCTCCGTACGCACGGCTGGGTCCGTCACCTGTTCCGCTGCCTCGTCCATGGCTGCCGAGCGTATATGCCAGGGCACCGACAGACGGGCAAGCCGTCCTGATTCGGCGGTCGTCCGACGGGTTCCATCGTGGGAATGCTGTCGTCGGGCCCAGCGGCACGAGATCTCCTTTGTGACGTTGGCAACACGGTCGGGTCACATGGGTGAACGGCGTTGTGACGCAGGCGACGCAGACCAGCCCGCGTGGTGGTCTGATACCAGTTCAGCGGACCAGTTGGGCGGGTGCTGTGGAGAGGACCAACGTCCCGTGCCGTCTGACCGTACGTCCTCGGCGACGACCACCGGTCCGGCTGTGCAGACCAGTCGCGGATGCTTCGACCGCCCACCATCGGACGGCGATCACTCGACACCCGGCGTTCACCCGGCGTCCGGTCGGGCCGGCTGCAGCGATCCCGAAGACCTCGTAAAGTATGAGCATCGAAGTTGATCAGAGCCCTCGACGAGGTACCAAGATCAGCACTTCGACACTCATCTCGATGAGTGCTGGCGCAGCCTAGGAGCGCCGGACTACAGGGACGGTCCGCACGTATGAGGTGCGGACACCCCTCGTGGCAGAGCTGCCGCACCGTCGAGTCGAAACCGAACCGCACCGCCGTCGGTGACCGTCCATGATCACGCCCGGATCAGGTCGGACCACCCCAGCGTCGATCACCCAACGTGATCAGCGAGTTCGCCGGTTTCTCTCGATGTCCCACGAACACCGAATAGTGGAGAGTTGCACTATGGCCCGTCCGGCCCACGACTACGCACGAGTCGACAAACACGTGCCCGTCACCCGCAGAGCGGAGACGGCAGACCCGTACTCGCCCGTGATGATCTTGCTCAGCTTGATCGCCACCCTGGGCATCCTGTTCTACGCGCAGTTCCTGCTGAACCCGCGCAACCGGGGCGATCTGCTCCCCTACACCCTCGTCATCGTCGCCGAAGTGATCTTGGTGACGCACGCCCTGCTCTCGATGTGGACGATCCTGTCCGGTCGCAAGAGCCCACGGGAGTTCTCGTTCCACGAGTCGAAGCGCCTGATGTTCGACAAGTTGGCGATCAAGGCCGCGGGACTCACCGACAACCCCGAGCTGTGGCCCGTCCTCCTGGACGGCAAGAAGATCGACGTCGATGTGTTCATCACCGTCTACGGCGAAGACATCGACAAGATCCGGGCGACCGCGACCGCCGCCATGGCGATCAAGGGCAAGCACCGCACCTGGATCCTGGACGACGGCCGCTCGGACGAGGTGAAGAGACTGGCCGACGAGCTCGGCTGCTACTACATCCGCCGGCTCAGCTCGGGCGGCGCCAAGGCGGGCAACATCAACCACGCCCTGTCGATCGCCAAGGGTGACTTCTTCTGCGTCTTCGACGCCGACTTCGTCCCCAAGCCGGAGTTCTTGGTGGAGACGGTCCCGTTCTTCGCCAACGCCAACGTCGCCTTCGTCCAGACACCGCAGACCTACGGCAACCTGGTCAACCTGGTGTCCCGCGGTGCCGGCTACATGCAGGCCGTTTTCTACAAGTTCGTCCAGCCCGGTCGCAACCACTTCAACGCGGCGTTCTGCGTCGGTACGAACGTGATCTACCGACGGGCCGCGGTGAACGACGTGGGCGGCATCTACACAGACTCCAAGTCCGAAGACGTCTGGACCTCGCTGATGCTGCACGAGCGCGGCTGGAAGACGATCTACATCCCCAAGACGCTCGCCATCGGCGACGCCCCGGAGACCATCGAGGCCTACACCAAGCAGCAGCTGCGCTGGGCCACCGGCGGCTTCGAGATCCTCCTGTCGCACAACCCGTTGAGCCCGAAGCGCAAGCTGACCATGGACCAGCGGATCATGTACCTGGTCACCGCGACCCACTACCTGACCGGCATCGCCCCAGGCATCCTGCTGAT
>DASQLI010000097.1:0-5238 GCA_035630075.1 Microlunatus sp. | reverse complement strand
CTGACTTCTCTGGACGCCGAGCTGTTCGACGGCGCCGGGGTGACGAAGCGTGAGCTGGTCGACTATCTGGAGGCCGTCCGGGAGCTGATGCTGCCCGGGCTGCGGCAGCGCCCGCTGTCGGTGCTGCGGATCCGGCCCGGCCAGCCGGCGTTCATGCAGAAGAACTTGCCGAAGTACGCCCCGGCGTGGATCGAGCGGTCGACCATCTGGGCCGAGGCCTCCAAGCGAGACGTCGCGTACGCAGTCTGCAACGACTGGCGGACCCTCGTCTGGTTCGCGAACCAGCGAGCGGTGGAGTACCACGTCCCGCTGTTCACGATCGACGGTGAGCCGCGGCCGGGCTACCTGGTGCTCGACCTCGATCCCCCGGAGGGCAGCGGCTTCGACATGGTGGTGGCCACCGCCCTGCTGGTCCGCCAGGCGCTGGCCGACGCGGGGCTGGTCGCGGCGGTCAAGACGAGCGGCGCGAAGGGTCTGCACGTCTTCGTCCCGCTGGCCGGTGGGTCGTTCGAGGACGTGGCTGCCGCCACCCGCGCTCTGGCGGCCCGGACCGAACGGCTCGATCCTTCGATCGCGACCACCGTGTTCGTCAAGGAGGAGCGGCAGGGCAAGGTGTTCGTCGACTCGACGCGCGCCGGCGGCGCGACGATGGTCGCGACCTACAGTCCGCGGATCCGATCCGGGCTGCCGGTGTCGTTTCCGGTGTCCTGGGATCAGGTCGGCCAGATCACGCCGACCGACTTCACGGTCCGCACCGTGCCAGACCTGCTCACCGACCACACGTCCTGGAGCGAGCGGCTGCCCGCACCCCAGTCGCTGCCCGACGACCTGGTCACCGAGGGCCGCACCATCCCGATCGCTCGGGTGCAGGCCATGCACGAGGGCAAGCGCCGAGCGGCGCGGGCTCGGCGCGACGAGTCGTGACGGTTGCTCGACCGGTCGTGCTCAGCCCGGCTCGTTGAAGGGCGTCACCACCTGGATCTGCGAGGTCCGCGACCACGGTCGGCCCGGGAGGACGCCGCGAGCACGCAGGATCAACCGGGCCGCCTCGGCCAGGTCGCTCTTCAGATCGTGGTGCAGCACGGCGGTGAGCTGGTGGCGGCGGAGCAGGGTGAGGTTCTCGCCGTCCAGATCATGGGCGATGAAGGTGCGGGCTTGTCGGCCGGCGGCGCGAAAGGCCTCGAGGATGGCGGCGTTGCCGCCGCCGATGGAGTAGACGGCGTCGATGCTCGGGTCGTCAGCCAGGGCCTGGCTGGTGGCGGCCAGGGTGCTGGCGTCCAGCCCATCGGTGTCGGTGATCTCGACCAGCTGACGGCCGGGAGCAAGATCACGGATGGCTGCCCGGAACCCGGCCTCCCGCTCCTCCTCGCCGTGGAAGGTGCTGCTGGACAGTGATATCAGCACGCTGCCGGGCTGCGCCCCGGCCATCTTGGTGATCACGTAGGCGGCGGTCGCGCCGGCGGCCCGGTTGTCGATGCCGACGTAGCCGACCCGTCGGCTGGCCGGGATATCGGTCGCGAGGGTGACGGTAGGGATCCCGGCCGCGGCCAGGTCGTCGACGGCTCGGGCCACCAGCGGGTGATCGTGGGCCTTGAGCAGGATGCCGTGAGTGCCCCGGCTCTTGATCTTGGTCAGGGTCGCCGCCACCTCGGCCGGCTCACCCTCTTCGCGCAGGTGGAACCTGGCCCGGATCAGCGCCGGTCGCAGGTTCGGCAGCTCCACCTCCAACGCGGTCCGGACGGCGTCGGAGAAGCGCCGCGGCGCCACCATCACCAGGTCGAACAGGAACGTCTGCCCGGCCAGCCGAACCTGCTCACGTTGCCGGTCCAGGTCGGCGATGGCCTGCTGCACCTCGGCCCGGGTGCTGTCCCGGACGCCAGGTCGGTCGTGCAGCACCCGGTCGACCGTCGCCTCACTCAGCCCGGCCTGCTGCGCGATCTCCCGCACCCGATATCCCGACTTCTGCACCGCTTTCCACATCTCACGTGGGTTTTGCTCCTGAACCTGTGGTGAGAGCGTGCCACAACCCGGCGCGTTGATGGGCTTTTGATGGGTTTCGGTCCGTCCGAGCGGGTGGTCGCCGGTTAGCGTCTACCTCAGCTTCTTCCCACTCTCAGCCACTGCTCCGAGGAGATCACGATGACCGTGACCACCACACCCACCAGCCGTACGCGGGCGCGGGGCCGCTTCACCGAGGCCGACTGCTCGCTGCGCGACTTCGCCGCCCTGGTCGACCAGACAACCGAGCTGGCCGACTTCCCGTACGCCGAGTCCGTCGAGAAGAACGTGCTGATCTACGACGCCGAGGCGCTGCGCTCCGCCATCGTGAGTCCCGAGGGTCGGCTCGACGTCGAGGCCGAGCTGGTCAGGGCGCTCACCGAGGGCCCTGGGGTCGTCGCGCTGAAGGGCGCCTTCGCCGACCACGCAGTCATCGATCGGGCGACGGCCGCGTTCGACAACATCATCGCCGCGGAGCGTGCCGCCGGTGGCGGACGCAACGATCACTTCGCCCAGGCCGGCGCCAACGACCGGATCTGGAACGCGCTGGAGAAGCTGGCCGTTCGCGACCCCGGCACCTTCGTCGACTACTACGGCAATGACATCCTCGCCCTGATCAGCACCGCCTGGCTCGGCCCGAGCTACCAGATGACATCTCAGGTCAATGTGGTGCGACCCGGCGGCAAGGCCCAGGACCCGCATCGCGACTACCACCTCGGCTTTCTCTCCAACGAGACCGCGGCCCGCTTTCCGGCGCACGTGCACCTGCTGTCCCCCGTCCTCACCTTGCAGGGCGCGGTCGCACACTCCGACATGCCGATCGAGTCCGGCCCCACCATGTACCTGCCGTATTCGCACGCGTACGAGCCCGGCTACCTGGCCTGGCGGTTGCCGGAGTTCCGCGAGTTCTTCGCCGAGCGGTACGCCCAGCTGCCGTTGTCCAAGGGCGACTCTGCGTTCTTCAACCCGGCCCTGTTCCACGGCGCGGGCAACAACGTGTCCACCGACGTGCAGCGGATGGCGAACCTGTTGCAGGTGTCGTCGGCGTTCGGCCGGGCGATGGAGACCGTCGACCGGGCCAAGGTGTCGCGGTCGATCTTCCCGGTACTGAAGGCCCGCAGGGATGCAGGTGTCGAGTCGGCCTCGCTGGCCAACGCGCTCGCCTGCGCCGCCGAGGGCTATCCGTTCCCGAGCAACCTGGACCTGGACTCCAACGTCAACGGCCTGACCCCGCTGTCGCAGGCCGAGGTGGTGCAGACTGCGCTCGACGA
Organism: Microlunatus sp.; assembly: GCA_035630075.1. GTDB lineage: Bacteria > Actinomycetota > Actinomycetes > Propionibacteriales > Propionibacteriaceae > Microlunatus. The sequence goes on along the minus strand of DASQLI010000097.1, from coordinate 1,969 downwards.
GGGCTGGAGCGACGAACGGCTCGACACCGAGCTGATCGCGTACGACATCCGGCACCGCACGGACGAGATCTGATGCTGCTCAGCGACAAGATCATCTTGGTCAGCGGCGGCACCCAAGGCGTCGGTGCGGGCATCGCTCGCGCCGCCGCCCGCGAGGGTGCCGTCGTCGTGGTGACGGGTCGGCGTCCTGAGGTGGGTGCCGCCTTCGTCGAAAATCTGACGGCGACGGGAGCCGAGGGCTCCTTCGTCCAGGTCGACGTCGCCGACATCCCTGCCGCACAAGCAAGCGTGGCCACCGTCGTCGACCAGTACGGCCGGATCGACGGCCTGGTGAACGCCGCCGGCCTCACCACCCGGGGCACGCTGCTGGACACCACCCCGGAGCTGTTCGACTCCCACATCGCGATCAACCTCAGAGCGCCGTTCTTCTTGATGCAGGCGGCGGTGGCCGACATGGTGCGGAGCGGCGCCGGCGGGTCGATCGTCAACGTGATCACCATGTCCGCGCACGGCGGTCAGCCCTACCTGGCGCCGTACGTGGCGGCCAAGGCCGGCCTGATCGGGCTGACGAAGAATGTGGCCCACGCGCACCGCTGGGACAAGATCAGGATCAACGCGATCAACATCGGCTGGACCGAGACCGAGGGTGAGGACCAGATCCAGAGGCGGTTCCACGGCGCCGACGACGACTGGCTAGCCCAGGCCGGTGCCTCGTTGCCGATGGGCAAGCTCGGCCAGGTGGACGATGTGGCTCGGCTGGCGATCTTGCTGCTGTCGGAGGCCAGCGGTGTGGTCACCGGCTCGATCATCGACTGGGACCAGAACGTCCCGGGCGCCCACGACTGAGGAGACAGATGAGGATCGGACTGATCGGCCTGGGACGGATCGGCGCCTTCCACGCCGGCAACCTGGCGGCGCTGGACGAGGTCGAGCAGCTGGTGGTGACCGATGCCGTGCCCGCTGCGGTCGCGTCGGCGGTCGAGCGGTTCGGGGCCACACCGGCCGACTCGGTGGAGTCGCTGCTGGCCGCGGTGGATGCGGTGATGATCACCGCACCGACCAGCCTGCACCTCGGGCTGATCCGCCATGCGGTGGCTGCCGGGCGGCCGACGTTCTGTGAGAAGCCGGTGGCCGAGGACCCTCACGCCGCCAGGGATCTCGTCGGTGAGATCGAGGCATCGGGAGTGCCTGTGCAGATCGGCTTCCCGCGTCGCTTCGATCCCGCGTTCGTGGCCGCGAAGGCGGCCCTCGGCAGTGGTGAGCTGGGCTGGCTGACCACGGTGCGCTCGACCACGATGGATCCCGCACCGCCGCCACCGGCCTACATCGCCGGCTCCGGCGGCATCTTCCGCGACTGCGCCATCCACGATCTCGACGCAGTGCGGTGGGTGACCGGACGCGAGGTCGTCGAGGTGTACGCCGCCGGGTCCAACAAGGGCGACCCCGAGTTCACCGCCCTCGGCGACGTGGACACGGCCTCGGCGCTGCTCACCTTCGACGACGGCACCCTCGGCGTGGTCAGCAACACCCGCTACAACGGCGCCGGGTACGACGTCCGGCTCGAGCTGCACGGCTCGGCCGGCTCGATCAGCGCCGGGCTGGACCATGGACTGCCGATGATTTCCGCCGAGCCGTCGGTGGACTTCCCGACCGGCCCTGCGCACACGTTCTTCATGGACCGGCTCACCGAGGCCTTCCGTCGGGAGGTCGCCGTGTTCCTCGACGTCGCCGCCGGTCGAGCGCCGTCACCGTGCACGATGGCCGACGGTTTGGAGTCCAGCTGGATTGCCGAGGCCTGCGCACGATCACTGGCCGAGCACCGGCCTGTGCTGGTGGATGAAATGCGTCAACGACGAGCGTCGTCTCCATAGCGGCGCAGGACTCTCTCCGGCAGGGCGGCCCGCAGCTCGAGCAGCAGATCGGCGGCCGCCTCGATCCGGTCGGCGTCGACCTCCGTGACTGCGTACAG
>DASQLI010000096.1:0-3158 GCA_035630075.1 Microlunatus sp. | reverse complement strand
CCGATGCGGATCCTGTTCCTCGTCCTGCTGGTCGGCACCACCCTCGAGGTGCTGGCCAACGAGGGACGCCGGATGATGCTCGACAACCGCTGGAGGAAGCACATGCGCAACCACGTCGTGGTCGTCGGTTACGGCACCAAGGGCCGCAGCGCGGTCGAGACGATGCAGAACAACGGTTCCAACCCGGCGCAGATCGTGGTGATCGACCCCAAGCCGGCCGCGATCGTCGACGCGAACCTGCGGGGCTACGCCGCCATCGAGGGTGACGCGACCCGTCGCGACGTTCTCCGCCGGGCGGAGATCATCAAGGCCCGCGAGGTGATCATCACCCTGGACCGGGACGACTCGGCGATCCTGGTGACGCTCACCGTCCGGCAGCTCAACCCCAGCGCCCACGTCGTGGTGGCCGTCCGCGAGGACGACAACGCGTCTCTGCTGCGGCAGTCCGGGGCCAACGCCGTCGTCACCTCTTCCGAGGCCGTCGGCCGGCTGCTCGGCCTGTCGGCGGTGAGTCCGAACCTCGGCACGGTGATCGAGGACCTGCTGTCGAACAAGGACGGTCTCGAGGTCGGCGAGCGCCAGGTGCGCAGCAACGAGGTCGGCCAGGCTCCGGACGACGTCAAGGGCGAGGCGGTGATCGCGGTCGTCCGCAACAAGACGCTGCGTCGGTTCTACGATCCGACGGTGGCCAAGCTCGAGACCGGCGACCAGGTCGTCGTGGTCCGCCACGCCGAGGCGGAGGCCGCCGAGGGCGAGGCGCCGACCCAACCGACCCGTCGCCGGCCGAGCCGCCGCGACGACTGGTGACCGCGCTGCGCCGTCGAGCGGCCTCCTGAGCAGGCCCTAGACTGGCGATCTCGGCAGAGGAGGGTGGCAACCGGGTGACGACTGACCCTGGCACGGTGACGCGACCGTCGTCCGAGACGGCGGACGAGGCTGACGCGCGCCCTACCCCCACCACTGAAGCGCCCCGTCCGACCCAGGAAGCACTCAGCCCGGGGTCGCCGGCCGGCGCTGCGCCGCCGCCGACCCCCGTGGTCCGAGATGCCGAGGGGCCGGCCAGCCTCCCGGTGCGCTTGAGCACCGGCCCGGAGCAGCCGCGGGTGCGGATGCGGCAACGGATCGCCCGGTTCGGCGCCGCCAAGCCGCAGGCACCGGTGCTGGACCCGTTGTTCAAGGTGATCCGCGCCAGCCATCCCAAGGCCGACCTGTCTCTGATCGAGCGGGCCTACCGGACCGCCGAGCGCTACCACCGTGGCCAGACCCGACGCAGCGGGGACGCCTACATCACGCACCCGCTGGCCGTGACCACGATCCTGGCCGAGCTCGGTCTGACCGAGCCGACGCTGTGCGCCGCGCTGCTGCACGACACCGTCGAGGACACCTCGTACACGTTGTCCGCGCTGACCCGGGACTTCGGCGAGGAGGTCGCCCTCCTGGTCGACGGCTGTACGAAGCTCGACAAGGTCAAGTACGGCGAGTCGGCCAAGTCCGAGACCATCCGCAAGATGGTCGTCGCGATGTCGCGCGACATCCGGGTGCTGGTGATCAAGCTGGCCGACCGGCTGCACAACATGCGCACGCTGCACTACCTGCGGCCGGACAAGCAGCACCGGATCGCGTCCGAGACGCTGGACATCTTCGCCCCGCTGGCCCACCGGCTGGGCATGAACGCGATCAAGTGGGAGCTCGAGGACCTGTCCTTCGCGGCCATGCAGCCGAAGGTGTACGACGAGATCGTCCGGATGGTCGCCGAGGCCGCTCCCCGCCGGGACGAGTTCCTCTCCCAGGTGATCGAGCAGGTGAACGCCGACCTGCGGGCCGCCAAGATCCGCGCCGCCGTCACCGGACGGCCGAAGCACTACTACTCGATCTACCAGAAGATGGTCGTCCGCGGCCGCGACTTCGCCGACATCTTCGACCTCGTCGGCCTGCGCATCCTGGTGGACACCACCCGGGACTGCTACGCGGCCCTCGGGGTGATGCACGTCCGCTGGAACCCGCTCCCGGGCCGGTTCAAGGACTACATCGCCATGCCGAAGTTCAACATGTACCAGTCCCTGCACACCACGGTGCTGGGTCCGCAGGGCAGCCCGGTGGAGCTGCAGATCCGCACCGACGAGATGCACAAGCGGGCCGAGTTCGGCGTCGCGGCGCACTGGAAGTACAAGGAGGGCGGCAAGGGCATCGCGTCCACCGCCAACGGCGACGGGACCGACCTCACCTGGGTGCGGCAGCTGCTCGACTGGCAGCGGGAGACAGCGGACCCGGGGGAGTTCCTCGACTCGCTCCGGTTCGAGATCAACTCCACCGAGGTCTACGCCTTCACGCCCAAGGGTGACGTGCACGCCCTGCCCCAGGGTGCGACGCCGATCGACTTCGCGTACGCCATCCACACCGAGGTCGGTCACCGGACCGTCGGCGCCCGGGTGAACGGGCGGCTGGTGCCGCTGGAGTCCGAGCTGTCCAACGGCGACGTGGTCGAGATCTTGACCACCAAGGCCGAGAACGCGGGACCGAACCGCGACTGGCTCGAGTTCGTGAAGAGCCCGCGGGCTCGCAACAAGATCCGCCACCACTTCACCAAGGGTCGACGCGAGGAGTCGATCGAGGCCGGCAAGGAGGCGATCGCCCGCCAGATGCGCAAGGCCGGGCTGCCGCTGCAGCGGCTGCTCACGCTCGAGCACCTGACCGCGGTCGCCAACTACGTCAAGCTGCCCGACGTGTCGGCCCTGTACGCCGCCGTGGGCGAGGGCACGGTCGGACCGCAGGCCGTGATCAACCGGCTGATCAGCGTCGAGGGCGGCGAGGACGCCACCGCCGACGAGATCAACGAGGACCAGGTCGTCACCGGTCGTCGGCGGAGGAAGTCGTCGGCCTCGGACTCCGGCATCGAGGTGGCCGGCGACACCGACCTGCTGGTCAAGCTCGCCAAGTGCTGTACGCCGGTGCCGGGTGACCCGATCCTCGGCTTCGTCACCCGTGGAGCCGGCGTGTCGGTGCACCGCGACGACTGCGTCAACGCCACCCACCTGCAGACCGAGCACGCCGAGCGGATCATCGGCGTCTCCTGGGCACCCACCGCGCACAGCTCGTTCCTGGTGGCGATCCAGGTCGAGGCGCTGGACCGCAACCGGCTGCTGTCCGACATCACCCGC
>DASQLI010000095.1:0-11012 GCA_035630075.1 Microlunatus sp. | reverse complement strand
CCGAAGGAATGAACAGATGCTCTCCGTCAAGCACGTCCTCGCCTGCGCAGCCGCTGCCCTCGTCACCGCCGGACTCGGCGCCGGCATCGGTGCCGTCGCACCTGCCGGTACGGCCGCCGCCCCGGCCACCGCAGTCGCCGGCGTCAAGAGCTACAAGAACTGCATGGCCCTCAACAAGGTCTACAAGAAGGGCGTGAAGAAGTCCTCGTCGACCAAGAACGTGGTGCGGAGCAACGGCAAGACGACCAAGAAGTCCAGCTCGGCCAAGGTCAGCAAGTCGTTGTACAACGCCAACACCAAGCTGGACCGCGACAAGGACGGCATCGCCTGCGAGAAGTGACGCACCTGCAGTGCGGGTCGGTTCGATCGCCCCGGAAGCGCCGACCTGGAAGACTCCCCCGGGTGTTCGACTTCTCCTCTTTCCCGAGCCTGACCACCGACCGCGTGGTTCTCCGGGAGCTGCAGCGCGACGACGCCGCAGACGTCCTCGTCTTCCGGAGCGACCCCGAGGCACAGCGCTTCAACTCCGAGCCGCTGCGGACGCTCGAGCAGAGCGCAGCGTTGATCGACGAGCTGCTCGGGGCCTACGCCAACCAGAACGCGGTCCCCTGGGCGTTGACGCTCCGCGAGTCCGGTCGTGTCGTCGGGCTGTGCGGCTACAACTCCTGGGACCGCTACCACCGACGAGCCGAGATCGGCTACGACCTTGCCCGAGACGTCTGGGGCCAGGGACTCGCCACCGAGTCGCTGGCTGCCGTTGTGCAGTTCGGTTTCTCGCAGATGCAGCTCAACCGGATCGAGGCCCAGACGATCGCGGACAACGAGCGGTCCGTACGACTCCTCGGCCGGCTCGGGTTCGCACTCGAAGGGTTGCGGCGACAGCATTCCTGGGAGGAAGACGGCACCTTCCACGACGGGGCGATCTACGGCCTGCTCAGCGACCGATGATCGGCAACCTGTTGCTCGCCTTCATCCCACCGAACCGCCGGTAGCGTGTGGGCCATGACCGACGACGTCTGTGAAGTGATCATCACCGCCGACGACGAGGGCTGGCTGATCGACTTCACCCGGTCGCTCGTCTCCGACCGGCTGGCGGCCTGCGGACACCACCAACCGATCCGTTCGGTCTACCGCTGGCAGAGCGGTATCCAGGAGGAACGCGAGCTACGGGTGGCCCTGCACACCAGGACGTCACTGGTGGACAACATCATCGAGCGGGTGCGGAGCGCCCACCCGTACGACGTCCCGTGTCTGCTGGCGCTGCCCGTGATCAACGGCAACCCGGCGTACCTGGAGTGGGTATTGGCCGAGACCGAGGTTTGAGCTCACTCGAGCCCTCCGACGAGCTCACGGGACGATGATCAGCTTCCCGCGCACGTGACCGGACTGGCTCAGCGCGAAAGCTTGGGCAACCCCATCCAAGCCGAGGGTCTGAGCCACCTCCACACTCAGGTTGCCTTCATCGGCCAGAGCGGCCAGGCGCGCGGTCTCGGTGCCGTCGGGTCGGACCCAGATCCACCGACCACCGTGGTCGATCACCCCCGGGTCGGCGACCGAGGCCAGCCGGCCGCCGTCGGCCAGCACCGCCAGCGAGGTCTCGAGCTGGCCGCCGACGAAGTCGGCCACCGCGTCCACACCCGAAGGCGCCAACGCCCGGACCCGTGCCACGAGCCCGTCGCCGTACGCGACCGGCTCGACCCGCAACGCGCGGAGGTAGTCGTGGTTCGCCGGTGAGGCCGTGCCGATCACCCGGGCACCGCGAGCCACCGCGATCTGGACCGCGAGCGATCCCACACCGCCGGCCGCCGCATGGATCAGCACCGTGTCACCGCCGCTCACCTGCAGTGCGTCCAGAGTGCGCAGAGCAGTGCCGCCGGCCAGCGGCAGCCCTGCCGCCTGCTCGAAGCTCAACGTCGAGGGCTTGCGCGCCACCGCGGACGCGGGGACAGCCACGTACTCGGCGAAGGTGCCGCCGCTGTTGGTTTCCTTGCGGGCGTACGCGATCACCTCGTCCCCGACGGCGAGCTCCGGAGTGTCGGGGCCGACGGCGGCGACCACGCCGGCCACGTCCCAGCCCGGGATCACCGGGAACACGGAGTCCATCAAACCGTCCAACCCGCCGGCCATCAGCTTCCAGTCGACGGGGTTCACAGCCGCCGCCTTCACCTCGATCAGCACCGCGCTCGGTGCCACCTTGGGCTCGGGCCGGTCGCCGACGACGAGGGTGCTGAGGTCGGTGCTGTAGGCGGGGTAGGTCACGGCACGCATGAGTGTGATCGAGCTCCTGAGGCGAGAGGCGGGTACTCCTGGAGCCAGCACCCTGTCGCTCTGGACTATTCCGGTGGCACCCGCCGCCTGTCGACCACTGGGTGCACAGGTCGGTGACCACTCGACCCGCTGGTCCGACGTCACCTGAGTCCTTGGTCACGATCGGGCCCCAGGATTTGAGATCCGCGCATCGCTCGTGCCTAGCCTGGTGTATGACCCGGAACCCACGACACCTGGCCGCCTGCCTGCTGGCGATCCCCTTGGCCCTGGTTGCCGCCTGCGGTGCCGACCAGCCGACCCCGACGACCGAGCAGTCCCCCGCCGCGCCCGTTGAGGTCAAGGGCACGGTGGTGAGCACTGCCGTCTCCAGCAACGAGGCGCAGATCGTGGTGCCCGAGCCCGTCACCGCCAGCTGGACCGCGCTCGGCCAGAAGGGCTCCGGTCTGGAGTGGGTGAGTGTGGCCGGAGACGGCACCACGAAGTCCAGCGACATCGACCTGGCCACCGATCCGACGGCGGGGGTGGCATCCGTGCCCGAGAAGATCAACGCCGATGCCGCCCAGAGCGACGGCCGCTCGACGTTGGCGGGTCTCGATGCGATCGAGTCACCGGCCAAGTCACCGATCTGGGTGTTCTCACCCCTCCTGGACACCGAGGAACCGGTCGACTTCCGCGAGCTCGCATTCGACGAGTCCCCTGCCTCGGTCGTCAAGGCCACCAAGAAGACCGGCGAGCTTCCGGATCTCGAGGGTCGGGAGGTGAACTTCGTGGTCACGCCGGTCGCCGGCGACCAAGCCGAGCTGTCCAAGCTGCAGGTCGGCTACCAACGGGCGGTCTGGGAGGGCCTGGCCAAAGCTGCCGGCGCGAAGAAGGTGATCTTCTACGACGGCACCGGCACCGACGCGGGGACTGGCACCATCTCGGCCGTCCCCATCCCTGATCCCAACGCTGACTTCACCTCCGACGACCAGGGCACGACCCGCACCTGCACGCTGCCCTCCCCAGCTCTGTTCGTCGCCGACCAGCCGGCCTTGATCGACAAGTCGGCCACCTTGAAGGCGCTGAAGAAGTGCGTCGGGAAGCTCGACGCCGACACCAAGATCACCGTCGAGGGTCACACCGCCGGCTCGTCGGGCACCAGCAACGACTTCGCCAAGACGCTGTCGACCCAGCGCGCCACCGAGGTCGCGGCGCTGCTCAAGGAGCTCGACGTCCCGGCGAAGAACATCGTCGAGGTGGTCGGCCACGGCAGCTCCAAGCCGCTGGTCGAGCCCGACACCGACTCCAAGAACCGGGCGGTCGTCGTCACCTTCTCCACCACCGAGTGATCGGCGGCCCGGTCGGGCTGGGTGCTGCGGCGCTAGGGTGTGACGATGGCCGACCGGTTGCTGCCTGAGGGGGCGACCGAGACCTGGCTCGACCACGGCGGCGGCCGGATCCGGGTGCTCCGCGGAGGCCCACCGGACCACGACCCCAGGACCGACCGGCTGCCGGTGATCTTGATCCACGGCGGCGGGTACGACAACGCGGCGATCTCCTGGTACAAGGTCTTCGGGCCACTGGCCGCCGACCGCTTGGTGATCGCGCCCGACCTGCCCGGATTCGGCTATACCGAAGGGATCCCGATCACTGGCAGAGTCGATGACCTGGCCGACCTGGTGATCATGATCAGTCGGGCGTACGGGCTCTCCCGGGTGGCCGTGGCCGGCATCTCGATGGGCGGCGACGTCGCCCTGCACGTCGCCCTCCACCACGCCGAGACGGTCGCCGGGCTGGTGCTGGTAGCGCCCGGCGGGCTGGCCGAGCGTCTGAAGAACCGGCCCACTCAGTTCGGTGCTTGGATGGCGGCTCAGCTGCCCGATCCCGTCCTGTTCGGCCTCGGTCACCTGGCCGGCCGGTTCTCCGACGGTTACCTGCGCCGGATGGTGCACGACCCGACGACCATCGATGCAGGCGTCCGCGCCGAGTTCCTCCGCGAGGCTCGTCGACCCGGATCCGGTATCGGTTACGGCCGCTACAACCAGGTCACCCTCGGACCCGGCCGGATGCGCAACAACCTGCTCGGCGAGCTCCTCCGGATCGCGGTCCCGACCCTGTTCCTGCACGGTGAGGACGACCCGCTGGTCGATCCGGCCAACTCGCTGGCCGCCGTCGAGGCGATGCCGCGCGCTGAGCTCGTGCTCGTCGGCCAGTGCGGGCACTGGCTGCCGATCGAGGCGCCGGAGATCTTCGTCAGCGAGGTGACCGACTTCCTGGTCGCACTGCCCTGAGCTCGCCGACCACTGATCCGACGACGAGTCTGCACGGACAAGCACTCTGCCGGAGATCCTGAGATCGAGCCCGGACGCAGACGCAGCCACGACCACGTCGAGCGGCGACGACTTCGCTGAGCTGCCCGGAAGAGATCCACCACTGGCAGCGGAGCGTCCACGATCTGGTCGTGAGTTGACGACCATGACGGCACACCCGCAGGGTGTAACCATGGTTGCAGGGACGGCGGGGTGGTGGGTGTTGTTGGCCTACCGGGTTCCCCGCGTTCCCTCGACTCCCCGGATTGCGATCTGGCGGAAGCTACGCAGCCTCGGGGTGGCTCAGATCGGGGACGGACTGGTTGCCTTGCCGGAGGACGCTCGTACGCGCGAGCAGCTGGAGTGGGTAGCCGCCGACGTCGATGCCGCGGGCGGATCTGCGACCTTGTGGCGAGCCGAGATGCTGTCGGCCCGTGACGAGCAGCTGTTGGTCACGCAGCTGCAGCAAGCCCGCGCGGAGGAGTATCGCAGCCTCCTGACCGAGGCGGAGCAGCTCGGCGCCGACCCTGTCACCGATCGGGCCCGAACGCTGACTCGGCTGCGCCGGGAGCTACGGCGGATCCGACGCCGTGACTACTTCCCGCCGCCCGAGGAGGAGCTCGCCCGTTACGCGGTGGAGAGTCTGGCCGGCCGGACCGGTCAGCCGATTCGCGTCGAAGGTGCACCGGCATGAGGTGGATGACCCGGCCTGGGATCCACATCGACCGGACCGGCTCGGCCTGGTTGATCCGTCGGTTCATCGACCCCGACGCCACCTTCGGCTTCGTGACCGACCGGGCCGACGTCCCGGCCGACACGGTGCCGTTCGACATGCGCGGGGTCGAGTTCAGCCACCACGGTGAGGACTGCACCTTCGAGACCCTGCTGCGCCGCCATGACCTGCTGGACCCGGTGCTGTGGCGAATCGCCGCCATCGTGCATGAGGCCGACCTCGAGGACGACCGCTACGACGCCCCCGAAGCCGCCGGGCTGGACGCGGTCCTCCGCGGCCTGTCGATGACTTGCGACGACGCCCAGGTCATCGAACTCGGGACTGCGATCTTCGATGGCCTCTACGCCTACTTCCACCGCGCCCTCCTGGCCGGAAAGGATCCCGCATGACCCACTCCGAACCCGACGCCGTGAGGTCGCCCGGAGCCGAGCAGGCTGACCTGGCGGCCGCCAGCGAGCCCTCCGTCACGGTGAGCGATGCCCCTGCACAGACCGCGCACGTCGCCGGTGACGTGATCCCGTTCGGTCAGGCCGTGAAGGCCTGGTTCCTGATCAGCTTGCAGACCTTCGGCGGCCCGGCCGGCCAGATCGCTGTGATGCAGCGCACCCTGGTCGACGAGAAGCGCTGGATCGGGCAACGCCGGTTCCTGCACGCCCTCAACTACTGCATGCTGCTGCCCGGGCCCGAAGCCCAGCAGCTCGCCATCTACACCGGCTGGCTGCTCAACGGCCGCCGCGGTGGCTTGGTCGCCGGCACCTTGTTCGTGCTGCCCGGCATGCTGGCCCTGCTCGGACTGTCCGCGATCTACGTCGCCTTCGGCGACACCCCGCTACTCACCGGGCTGTTCCTCGGCCTGTCCGCCGCAGTCATCGCCATCGTCGTCCAAGCTGTAGTCCGGGTCAGTCGCCGCTCCCTCACCCACCCGAGCCTGATCGTCCTGGCGGTCGCGGCGTTCCTGGCCCTGACCTTCTTCGCCGTGCCGTTCCCGATCGTGGTCCTCGGCGCCGGACTGGTCGGGTGGGTTCTCGGCCGGTTCTGGCCGGCCATCACCACCCCACCGGCCAAGAAGACTGTCGACGACGGTCCGGCCCCGTTGATCAGCGACGACCACCTCCACGCCGACCAGCCCAGCCTGCGTCGCAGCGGACTGATCCTCACGATCGGCCTGACCGTCTGGGCACTGCCGATCCTGGCCGTCGGCCTGGCGTTCGGCTGGGACAGCATCTTCGTCGACCAGGGCCTGTTCTTCTCCGGCGCCGCCCTGGTCACCTTCGGCGGCGCCTACGCCGTGCTGGCCTACGTCGCCCAGCAGGCCGTGAACGTGTACGGCTGGGTCCTGCCCGGCGAGATGGTCCGCGGACTCGCGCTGGCCGAAACCACCCCCGGACCGCTGATCATGGTCGTCCAATTCGTCGCGTTCGTCGGCGCCTACCGAGCGCCCGGCGACCTCAACCCGTGGACGGCCGCGATCCTGGCCTCGCTGCTGGTCACCTGGGTGACATTCGTGCCCTGCTTCTTGTTCGTGCTGCTGGGCGCCCCCTACGTCGAGCGGCTGCGCCACAACAGATCCCTGTCGGCCGCACTCACCGGCATCACCGCCGCCGTCGTCGGCGTGATCGCCAACCTCGCCGTCTACTTCGCCGCGCACACCCTGTTCACCCAGAGCCAGCAGTGGAATCTGGGCCCCATGCACGCCCAGATCCCGGTGCCGGCCAGCATCTCGCTGCCCGCCGTCGCCCTCACCGCCGTCGCCTGCCTGCTCATCTTCGTGATCAAGTGGTCCGTGCTACGCACCCTCGGCGCCTGCGCCATCCTGGGCATCCTCACCCAGATCCTGCTGCTCCGCTGACCTCAGGCCTTGCCGATGGCGGCACAACTGCCGCAGCGTTCGCCCGTTCACACGGTCACGACCCCGCAGTCGATCGCCCTGGTGGTCGGGGCATCCTCGGCACTGCCATGACAGGTTTCCTGGATCGGCGCAGAACGGCTCCTGCCAGTCCGGGACGACTCGTGATCGATGGATCACACTGAGGTCCAGGAACGTGGCAGGTGTGGGTGGACGCGGCAGAACGGTCAGAACCCTGAGTCACCCTGACCGACGCATCCCGCTCTCGGTGTGATCCCCTATCCAGATTCGGCAGCGGAGAGGGATGCTTGGCGGGTGAAGAACGGTCCTCTGTCTTTCCTGTTGAACATCATCTGGTTCATCTTCTCGGGCTTCTGGCTGTGGCTCGCCTACGCGCTGGCGGGGGTGATCTGCTGCCTGCTGATCGTGACCATCCCCTGGGGCATCGCGTCGTTCCGGCTGGCCAACTATGCCGCTTGGCCGTTCGGCCGCGAGGTGGTCGACAAGCCGACCTCCGGTCTCTTCTCCCTGCTGGGCAACATCATCTGGATCCTCGTGGCCGGCTGGTGGATCGCCCTGACTCACATCGTCACCGGCATCGCCCTGTGCATCACGATCATCGGCATCCCGATGGCGGTGGCGAACTTCAAGCTGATCCCCGTCGCCCTGATGCCGCTGGGCAAGCAGATCGTGACCCGCCGCTACTGAGCGGAGCCATGAGACGCGGCCCCGACTGGACGACCGAGCGAGCGGCACGCTCTTCGCCGCGAGAGAGGGAGGAAGGAGGGGACTTCGAAGCGTCTCAGGGCGACCGACAACCCTCCTCACACCGGGGTCGTCGCGCCGTACCGGCGTGTCTGCACCCTGCTCCACCGACGTCCGCCTCCAGACTGGGACAGATCCACCACGCCCTGCCGGGTATGAGCCGGCAGGGCACTCTGCTTTCTGAGCACGTGCGGTGGGTGCCGGGTGGGTAGACACTCGAGGTATGGCCGTCAGCGTGTTCGACCTCTTCAGCATCGGCATCGGACCGTCGAGCTCGCACACCGTCGGGCCGATGCGAGCGGCCCGACGGTTCGGGCAGCGGCTGGCCGATGACGGTCTGCTCGACCGAACCGCCCGGGCCAAAGCCGAGCTGTTCGGCTCGCTGGGAGCCACCGGTCACGGACACGGCAGCGACAAGGCCGTGCTCTGGGGGCTGGAGGGAGAGGACCCCGAGACGATCGACACCCGCCTCGGCCCGCTCAGGATCGCCGAGATCGCCGAGAGCGCTCGGATCCTGCTGAACGGAACCCACCAGATCGGCATCCACCTCGACAATGACGTGATACTGCACCGCCGGCAACGGCTGCCGTACCACCCGAACGGCATGACGTTCACCGCCTTCGACGCCGACGGCACAGTGTTGCTGGAGTCGACCTCCTACTCCATCGGCGGCGGATTCATCGTGGCCGCCGACGCTGAGGGACACCCCGTCGTCGTACCCGACCCGACCGCGGTGCCGTACGACTTCCGCACCGGCGCGGAGCTGATGGCGCACTGTGCGGCGACCGGCCTGCGGGTCAGTGACGTGATGCTGGCCAACGAGTGCGCCCGCCGCTCCGAGACCGACGTGCGGACGGGACTGCTGCGGATCTGGCAGGTGATGGCCGAGTGCGTCCGGAACGGCTGCGGCTCCGGCGGAGTGCTTCCTGGCGGTCTGAAGGTACGTCGCCGCGCCGGCGAGCTCTACGCCCGACTGACCCGCCAGGGGAACGACGTCGACCCGTTGCAGGTCAACGAGATCACCGATCCGACCGAGGCGCTCGACTGGATCGCCTTGTGGGCACTTGCCGTCAACGAGGAGAACGCGTCGGGTGGACGAGTCGTGACCGCCCCGACCAACGGCGCCGCCGGCATCATCCCGGCCGTCCTGCACTACGCCGTACGGTTCGTGCCCGGGGTGGATGACGACGCGATCGTCCGGTTCCTGCTGGTCGCCGGGGCGATCGGCTCCATCTACCAGCAGACGGCGTCGATCTCCGGCGCCGAGGTCGGCTGCCAGGGCGAGGTGGGCAGTGCCTGCTCGATGGCCTCGGGCGCGCTGGCCGAGATCCTCGGCGGCACCCCGGCTCAGGTGGAGAACGCCGCCGAGATCGGCATGGAGCACCACCTCGGGCTCACCTGCGACCCGGTGGGTGGCCTGGTCCAGATCCCTTGTATCGAACGCAATGCCGTGGCCTCGGTGAAGGCGATCACCGCGGCCAGGCTGGCCCTGCACGGTGACGGCATCCACACCGTCAGCCTGGACCAGGTGATCAAGACGATGATGGAGACCGGCGCCGACATGAAGATCAAGTACAAGGAGACCTCCCGCGGCGGGCTCGCTGTCAACATCGTGGAGTGCTGACAGCTGCCGGCACCCACCTCATCGGCGTGATGCAGGTCACCCGACGCCGCCAACGCGTCCAGCATCCGTCCGGATGCGCGGCTGACTGGCTCCGGATGTCAGCATCGGCATCATGCAGCGCACCGTCTCGACCTCCATCGACCTCAGCCTGTCTGGACCCGTTCGGCTGATCTACAGCGTGGCGGTCGCCCAGGGAAGCCCGATCAGCTCGGAGACCCTGCAGATCACCGTCGACGGGAACGCCGTCGAGCCGACCGAGATCATCGACGCGCACGGGACCCGGCTGCACGCCGTCTTCGCCGAGGGAGCGAACGCGTCGCTGCGCTACCAGGCGGTGGTGGACGGGATCGCCGACGAGCCTCCGGTCACCGACACTGACGACATCGTCTACCTGCGGCCGAGCCGGTACTGCGAGTCGGACTCGCTGGCCCCTACCGCAGCCAGCGAGTTCGCCGGTCTGTCAGGTCTCAACCTGCTCAACGCAGTCATCGCCTGGGTGAACGACCAGCTGACCTACGTCTCCGGTTCGAGCCTGCCGACCGACGGCGCCGTACGGACCCTGCTCGCCCGCCAGGGGGTCTGCCGCGACTTCGCCCATCTGTCGGTCGCTCTGCTGCGCTCGCTCAACGTGCCCGCCCGGTTGGCGGCCGTCTACGCACCGGGACTGAGCCCGATGGAGTTCCATGCCGTGGCCGAGGCGTTGGTGGATGGCCAGTGGTGGGCGGTCGACGCCACCAAGCTCGCCCCGCGCCAGAGCCTGCTCCGAGTCGCCACCGGCCGGGATGCCGCCGACACCGCCTTCTTGACCAACTTCGGCGCCGGCACCACGCTGACCGGGCTGGAGGTCACCGCGGTCGTCGACGACTTCCAGCTCGATGACACCAACCTGCTGACCCAGCTGCGCTGAGCATCTCCTGGGTCGGGCGACCCTGGGTCGGGCGACCCTGGCCCGGCAACCGCGCGGCCACCGCCGTGTGATCTTCGCCGCATTCCTGGCGAGCGCCACCTGACACGTGTTAGGAGACGTTTGCAACAGATACTCCAGACAGCGGAACTTGTGGGCCCAGCTCAGGCATGGGATTCTCGTGGCGTTATTTCCACTACGGATCGTCGGGCACGTACCTGCCCGTGGAAAGGAAGTGTGGCGTGGCCACAGTCAGTTTCAAGGACGCAACTCGCGTCTACCCGGGTGCCGACCACCCCTCCGTCGACAAGCTGAACCTCGAGATCGGCGACGGCGAGTTCATGGTCCTGGTCGGACCCTCCGGATGCGGCAAATCCACCTCGCTCCGCATGCTCGCGGGCCTGGAGGAGGTCAACTCCGGCAGCATCCACATCGGTGAGCGTGATGTCACCGACCTGCCGCCCAAGGACCGGGACATCGCCATGGTGTTCCAGAACTACGCGCTCTACCCGCACATGACCGTCGGCGACAACATGGGCTTCGCCCTGAAGATGGCCGGGGTGCCCAAGACCGAGCGCCAGCAG
>DASQLI010000094.1:0-31577 GCA_035630075.1 Microlunatus sp. | reverse complement strand
AACAGCATCGTTCCGTAGATAAGCATCGACATCGCCGTCAGAGTTCGAGCCCGTACACCTGGACGCGGGTCGTCAACGCTATGCTCTGTGTCGCGAAACAATCCCCGGGGGAAGAAGGGATCCTGCGTTGCCCCCGAGACTTTGGAATGTGCCGACTGCACCTCGGCGGTTCCTCACATGACCACGAGCCGACCAACCGTGTTCCAGGTCACGACGATGGACCGTCTGCGCTGTCAGCTCGGAGACCGCGGTGACGATCTGGTGAATGAGCTGATTGCGCTGTACCTGGTCCAGGGACGTGAGCTCGTGGGCCAGATCGAGGCCGCGGGGGAAGCGCTCGACGTGGTAGAGCTCAAGGCGGCGGCCCACAAGCTCAAGGGCAGCACCGCCACCTTGGGCGGCGATCGACTGGCCGCCTTCTGCCAGGAGATCCTCGGTGCTCCGCCCGTCGAGCTCGACGTCGACAGGGCGACTCAGGACGTGCGTCGAGAATTCGAGCAGCTCACCGCTGAACTCGTCCGCTATCGTTCGTCGCTCACCGGGAAACCCGGCAGCGCAGAAGCCATCTGAGTGATGTCGAGCCCAGACAGCTCGTCCCTCCCGATCGCCCCGGCCTGGGCCCCGTCCTTGTACCGCCAGATCGTCGAGTCCGGCAACGAGGGCATCTGGGTCTTCGATCTCGACGGGACAACCGCCTACGTCAACGCACGGATGGCCGGCATGCTGGGCTACACCCTCGAGGAGATGGCCTCGATCTCGCTGCTGGATGTTCTGGACGACGAGGGACGAGATCAGGGTGCCGCGTTTCTCGCTCGGCAACGGCAGGCGGGAGGCACGACCGAGTCGGCGGAGTGCCTGTTGCTGAAGCACGACGGGCAGCCGGTGTGGACCGTCATCAGCCACAGCCCATGGCGGAACGAGGATGGCGAATATCTCGGGCTGATCGCTTTCGTCAACGACATCACCGAAAGGCGCCGCCTCAGTGACGAGCTGCGCCGACGCGAGGAACAGCTCGCGGAGGCGCAGCGGGTCGCTCACCTGGGCAGCTGGGAGTGGGACATCGCAGCCGACGAGCTCCACTGGTCCGATGAGATGTACCGCATCTTCCAGCTGACTCCGGAGGGATTCGACGACACGTTCGAAGGCTACCTCGCGTTGGTGCATCCCGACGACCGGGAGATGACGGCCGCGATTGTGAGGGCCTGCCTGGACGGTCTACCCGGCTTCGAGTTCGATCAGAGGCTCGGCGGCAGATCCGGTCGGGAGGTCGTGTGGGTGCGCGCGTCCGGCGAGGTGTTGCGCGACGCCATCGGACGCCCCCTGTTGATGCGTGGCACAGCGCTCGACATCACCGCCTACAAAGAGGCCGAACTCGAGCTCGAAGCGGCGCGGGACACCGCCTTGGCCGCTCTCCGCGCCAAGTCTGCCTTCCTGGCCACCATGAGTCATGAGATCCGGACGCCGATGAACGGCGTCATCGGCTTGGCCGATCTGCTGAGTACGACCGACTTGGATGAGCGTCAGCATCAATACGTCGCCGGGGTTCAGACGGCGGGGGACGCCCTGCTCGGGATCATCAACGACGTGCTGGACTTCTCCAAGATCGAGGCTGGGCGGATGGAGCTCGAAGTCATCGACCTCGATGTCACTCAGGTGATCGACGAGGTCGCCGGTCTGCTCGCTCGGCAGGCGCACGCCAAGGGGATCGAGCTCATCACCCGCGGCTGTCCGGGGCTCTCCACCCCGCTGCGCGGCGACCCGTCGAGGCTCCGCCAGGTGCTGCTGAACCTGACCGCCAACGCGATCAAGTTCACCGACTGCGGGGAGGTGCTCCTGTCGGCACAGGTGGTGGCAACATCGGACGACAGCGTCGACATCGAGTTCGAGGTCTCCGACACCGGGATCGGCATCTCGCCGGCCCACCGACAACACATCTTCCTGCCCTTCACCCAGGTCGACGCCTCCACCACCAGGCGTTTCGGAGGCACAGGGCTGGGTCTGGCCATCTCCCGGCAGCTGGTCGAGACCATGGGCGGCGATCTCACGGTCGACAGCCGACTCGGCGCCGGCAGCGTCTTCAGCTTCACTGTCAACCTTCCCCGTGGTCGTGTCCGGGTTCCGGCGCCACCCGGATCTCGGGCGCAGCTACCGGAGGGCATGCCCGTGCTGGTCGTCGACGACAACGCGACGAACCGCCTGATTCTGCACGAGCAGCTGATCGCCTGGCACCTCAGACCCGAGCTCGCCGACAGCGGGACGGCCGCGCTCCGGCTGCTGCACCAGGCGGCAGCAGCAGGCACTCCGTTCCCCGTCGCGCTGCTGGACGTCAACATGCCCGACATGGACGGGCTAGATCTCACCCGCCGGATCAAGGAGACACCTGAGCTGTCCGGAACCAACGTCGTGGTGCTGACCTCGACCGACGTCAGCACCGCTGAGCTCGACGGCGCACCCGTCTCAGCGCAGCTGAACAAGCCCATCCGATCCGCGCAGCTGTACGAGTGTCTGAGTCAGGTTCTGTCATCGACGGCTCGCGTTCCGCACTCAGATGCACCGGATCTCACCGGTGTTCAGCAGCCGGATCGCGGACGCGTCCTCGTCGTGGAGGACAACGCGATCAACCAGCTCGTAGCGCGTGGCCTGCTCGACCAGCTCGGGTTCGTGGTCGACATCGCCGGAAACGGCTACGAGGCCCTCGCGGCACTCGACAAGGCTGCGTACGCCGCCGTGTTGATGGACTGCCAGATGCCCGAGATGGACGGCTACACCGCGACCGAGGAGATTCGACGACGAGAAGGGTCCGGCCGCCACACCCCGATCATCGCGATGACGGCCGCAGCACTGGCCGAGGATGAGGAACGGTGTCTCGCCGCCGGCATGGACGCGTACCTCCCCAAGCCCATCGATGGCAAGCGCCTGGAGACCATCCTGATTCACTGGACTGCCAGCCGTGGCTCGGCGTGACGAAGGCTCGTTCCCGCCAAGCGGGCAGCGATCTCGGTACGGAGTCGAGTCATCGAACCCAGCGCGAAGCGGAGGACTCACGGTATTGCTGCCCGGGCCAGCACACGCCAGCGGGGTCAGCTGGACGCCGGTTCCCAGTCGCACCGGTGGTGGTGCCGTCATGGGGTGGCACCGACGCTGCGGTCGTGTTTGAGTGGGTCGCGTGCCCAGCCGTTTGGACGTCGACTACCTCGTCGTCGGCGCGGGGGCCATGGGAATGGGTTTCGTCGACGCACTGATCGACCACGCGGACGTGCGCGTGGCCATGATCGACCGACGCGACGGCGTGGGTGGCCACTGGCGCAACGCATACCCGTTCGTGCGACTGCACCAGTCCTCGACCTTCTACGGCGTCGCGTCGCGGGTGCTCGGCGGCGGTCGGATCCAGACGACCGGACCGGAGATCGGGCTGCACGAGCGCGCGGACCAGCCGAGCATCATCTCCTACTACGAGCAGGTGCTGGCGGAGTGGGTGGTCGGCCAGGGACGTGTCGAGTTCTTTCCCCGCTGCGACTATGTGGGCGGTCGCACCTTCGTCTCGCGAGACTCCCACGAACGCTTCGAAGTGCCCCAGCGGTGCCGAGTGGTCGACGCCCGCTACCTCGCACCCGACATCCCGGCGGAGACGCCGCCGAAGTTCGAGGTCGTTGACGGCGTGCGGGTCGTTCCGGTCAACGATCTTCCCGCCTGGGAGGGGACGAGCAGCCAGTACATCGTCGTGGGCTCGGGCAAGACCGCAACGGACGCCTGCATCTGGCTGCTCAGCCGCGGCATCGACCCCGACGCGATCTGCTGGGTGCGGCCGCGCGACCCCTGGATGCTGAACCGGGCACTGATCCAGCCGGACCCGGCCATCTACCTCGGCATGGTGGCCGAGATGATGCGCCTGGCGGCCGAAGCCACCTCGCTGCCCGAGCTGTTCGGGCAGCTGGAGGACGCCGGCATCATGCTGCGGATCGACCGATCGGTGACTCCGACGATGGCCAAGGCGCCGACCCTGGGGACGTGGGAGCTCGACCGCCTGCGCAGCATCACGCAGGTCGTCCGTCGCGGCCACCTCCGGGTGGCCCGGCGCGGCCGGCTCGACCTGGTGGAGGGATCGGTCACGATCGCTGACGACGCGCTGGTCGTCCACTGCGCCGCCGACGGGCTGAAGAACCCGCCGTTGGTGCCGATCTGGGGTCCCGACTCGATCACGCTGCAGCCCGTCCGGGCCGGCTTCCCCTGCTTCGGAGCCGCTCTGATCGGCTACGTCGAGGCCACCCGCGTGGACGACGCCGACAAGAACGGTCTCTGCTCGCCATCCTCGTACGGGAACTCGCTGGCCGACTGGGCCCGGATGAACGTCCGGGGCGCCCGCAACACCGCCGCCTTCACCGCCGAACCGGACATCAAGCAGTGGACCGACAGAATCGCCGTGAATCCCGCACGGATCCCGCCTGAGCATCCAGGCTCCCCCGGTCTCGCCGACGCCGTGGACCGGCTGGGCCACTACCTCGGCCGCGGTATTGCGAGGCTGGCCGATCTCAGCGGTCACCCGGCCTGAGCGCAGCTCAGCGTGAGAGTCCGCTCGTGGAGGTCCGCGTGAACACCCCCGAAGGCGTCGGCGGCGAGGAGGAGCGAACTACTGCGGAGCCGGGCGCAGCCGCACGTGGTCGCTGCGCAGATCCGACACCCGCGGCACGCCGAGAAGGGCGAGCGTCGACGCAACCTCCTCGACCAAGATGTCAGCCGCCCGCCCAACTCCACGCTCGCCACCGGCCATCAGCCCGTACAGGTAGGCGCGTCCCAGCAGAGTCGCCGTCGCGCCGAGCGCCACCGCTGCGACAACGTCGCTGCCCGACATGACGCCTCCATCGACGTACACCTCCGCCCGGTCACCCACCGCGTCGACCACGGCGGGCAGCGCCTCCAACGGTGTGATGGCCCGGTCCAGCTGCCGTCCCCCATGGTTCGACACGACAACGCCGTCCGCTCCAGTGTCGACGACAGTCCGGGCATCGGCTGCGGTGAGGATGCCCTTGACCAGGAGCGGTCCGTCCCAGACCGAGCGGAGCCAGGCCAGGTCGGCAATCGTCGCAGCCGGGTCGAACAGGCGGCCGGCCAGCTCGGCGACGGTCCCATCGAAGCGTGTGAGGGACGCAAACTCGAGAGGCTCGGTGGTGAACAGGTCGAACCACCACGCGGGATGCAGGGCGCCCTCAGCGAAGGTCTTCAGCGACAGGGACGGCGGGATGGTCAGGCCGTTGCGAACATCCCGCTGCCGGGGCCCGGCGATCGGGGTGTCGACAGTGAGCACCAGCGCCTCGAAGCCGGCGGCCGCGGCACGTGCCACGAAGTCGCGACTCGCCCCGCGGTCGCGCCACAGGTAGAGCTGGAACCACCGCCGCCCACCCGGGGCCGCTGCGGCCAGACGCTCGATCGACGTGGTGCCCATCGTCGACAGCGCGTACGGGATGCCGACCCGTTCGGCGACTCGGGCAACCGCCGACTCGCCGTCCGTGTGCATCATCCGGGTGAAACCGGTCGGTGCGAACACGAACGGGACAGCCGCCCGCTGCCCCAGGACGACTGTCGAGGTGTCGACCAGAGACACGTCCTGAAGAACCTGCGGGATGAACTCGAGCCGCTGGAAGGCCTCGCGGGACCGACGCAGGGCGTACTCGTCACCGGCGCCCCCATCGACATAGTCGGAGACGGCGCGGGGAACCCTGCGACGGGCGAGAACCCGCAGATCGGCGATGGACACCGCCCCCGCCAGCCGCCGATCGGTGGGGTTGAGCACCGTACGTCGCCGCCGGAGCAGAGGTCTCAACTCCGACCATCCCGGGACCCGTCGAGCGGTCATGGTCGAGTTCTACACGACCGTTGTCGGCGACCCGGAGACGCACCGTCGACCGACCACACCAGCGATGCCAGCTGAGCCTGTCCACGCAGGGCGCATCCTTGCCAGATCTTGAGGTTTCCTGAAGGTGGAGGTCAGCCGCCGCGAAGGTTGTTCCGTCAACCTTATGTCGTCGGAGGCCTCGGGGAGATCGAAGATCACGCCAGGATCGGACGCTTTACACCGCTTCGTCGGTCGGGGGAACGACAGCTGGAGGAAGCACCGCCGCGACAATGCGCGCGGGCCTGGATCGGACGAGAAATCGATCTGGGCCCGCGTTTCGCATGCCAGCGTTGCTCTCCAGGGGGAGCGGACGAGTCCATGCCCCCGATCGGCGCGGAAGTCCACTTCAGGACATGTCCCAAAGAGGACGTGGAAATGCGCATGCAGGCCGGTTCTCCGGTCTAGTCTGGTCTCAACGCAGAAACACCCCCGATGTTTCACGTCACTCTCGTGAAGGTCTGTGGCCCCCTGAACCCCCGAGCAGGCGGCCACGGACCTTCGCCTTGTCCGCCCTGGGGAGAGGCCCGCGCGACCAGCCCGTGGACGGCAACGAACCGGCCGGATCAGGGTTCCTGGCTCGGTTGCTCAGGTTCACCCGGCGATCTAGTTTTGTCAGGTGTTGACGAATCGTTCCGCACCACACGCCCGGGTCACTCCGGTGCTGACCGTTGTTGACGTCCGCGCGGCGGTCGCCTGGTACAGCGAGGTCTTCGGTTTCGTGGAACACGTACGCATCGGCGAGGGGCATCGGGCGCAGCTCGGCCTGCGGGGGGAACCTGCTGCCGAGCTCGTCGTCGCCGAGGTGCGGCCGGGCCGACGTGTCCCCGGCGAAGGCCGGTCGCATCAGGTGATGCTCAAGGTCGACGACGCCGCGGCCGTCGTCGACCTGGCCCAGGCCCGCGGCGCCACCCTGGCCGATCCACTGCACGACTGGGAGTACGGGGAGCGGCAGGCCGCGGTGAACGACCCGTTCGGTCATCAGTGGGTACTCAACGAGACGCTGAGCGACGTCGCCCCCGAGGAGTGGGGTGGTCACACCGTGGTGCCGCGTTCTCCGTCACCTCGAGCAGCAGCGGGGTCCGGAGCCGCGACGTGAAGCTCTCCGTCCAGCTCAGGGACACTTGTCGACGGTCGACTGGCCGCACGTCCGCAGCGCCGAGCTCCGAGTTGGCCTGACCACCTACGCCACTCGGACCTGGTTCAGCGGAGCTGACCGGCCGCTGCCCTCTCGGACTGTTCGCGCGTCATCGGACGGACTCGACCGCAGACGGTGCACGTGTCGTCGTAGCGCGTACCGAGCGGGATGAGTGGGATGAAGAAGATGCTGAATCTGCGGACGTACTTCGTCAGGTGGTGCGCACCCTGATTTCCGCAGCGCTCGCAGATTGCCGAGACCGTGCCCACAAGATGGTTGCGACCCGTCAGCCCGAAGATGATCAGCACCGGGCGAGAATACTCGAGGAAGCCAGCCACCCGGGGCTAGTCCCGTGTCAACGCTAGATCGCGTGTAGTGCGGCCACATCGAGTCCGTCAAGACCCAACGACTGCAGCGAACGCGGGGGATCGGCTGCGAAGTCTCGGTCCAACAGGACCGAGGCGATCTTGATCACTGCGTCCATCGTTGGCGTCGGGACGCCCGCCACCCGGGCGAGCTCGGTGAACAGCACCAGGGTGTAGCCGACATCCTCGGTGAGATAGCGGTTGTCGAGGCTGCTCTGGGCCTTGATCCCCAAGAAGCCCGGCGCCGTCGAGTAACCGGTGTCGTAGTTGTCCTCGATCATGTAGCCCTGGGTGATGCCCATGACGGGATCCGGGAGGATCGTCTGGCCGTACGCCGCCGCGATGGCGATCCGCTCCTTGTCGACGGCCTGCATCAACCGACCCACGGCCGGCGTGACGCCGTCCTCGTAGAAGAAGAAGTCGCCGTCGGTGCCGTCGATCCTGGCCGCGTTGGACAGCGTGACCGCAGGGTGGATCACCGGGTTGCCGTTCTGCAGCGTGGTGGCCAGGACGCTGCCCGACGCGGTCATCCCCGGATAGACCTCGGAGAGTGCGGTGGTGAGTCGGACGGTCTCGCTGCCGGGCGAGGCGGCACACCCCATGCCCGCACGCAGCTTGAGGAAGATGTTGATCTCCGCCGGTCCCGTGATCCGGACCGCGTACGGCAGGGTGCTGGTCTCGGCCACCGTGAAGCGCGCGTCGTCGTGGCTCAGCCCAGCCGCCCGTCGGAAGGCCAGGCTGCCCAGGCACGTGGTCGGACACACCACCACGTCCTGGCCCGGTGACAGGTGCGGCGCCGCGGCCGCCGCCAGCGCCTCGGTGGCGTAGGCCGGGCTGACGACGAAGATCAGCTCAGCGCCGGAGACCGCCCGCTCGGCATCGACACCCGCGTACGCGATCGGCGCGGTTCCGGCCTCGTGACCGGTGCAGACGATCTCGCCGCGCTCACCGACCGCTGTTGTCTCACCGGGATACTCCCTGGTGGCGCAGAGACGGACCGTGTGCCCCGCCCGGGCCCAGTCGTACGCGACGGCGCACCCGCCGTTGCCCGCACCCAGAACTGCAACCTCCACGTCGGGCCTCCTGTTCGCCGGATCCGCGCCGCCCGGAGCGTGGTGTCAAAGCCTATGGTCCGCGGTCGGTGGTCAAGGCGGGGGGCGGCCGAACCGTTGAAACGGGACGTTCGGGCCGAAGACCCGGAAGGCAGAGACCGAGTTGCAGGCGGACCCGTCCAGCTGACCACGGCTCGGGTCGGCGCCGTCGACACGAAGGCCTGAGACCCGTTGCGGACGCCCGGTCAGGCGGTGGTGTCGGAGACGCCGGCCACTCCAGGGCCGGGCTCTGAGCGCGACCTCGACCGAGTCCCACAGCCGACCATCGTCGATTCGAACCAGCGGCTGGGCTGCGCTATAGTTTCGCGGGCGCTTCGATGAGGAGTGCACCACCAGGCCCCGTAGCGCAGTTGGTTAGCGCGCCGCCCTGTCACGGCGGAGGTCGCGGGTTCGAGTCCCGTCGGGGTCGCGGAAGCGGTGATCGCATCGTGTGGTCACCGCTTTGGCGTCCGGCCCGTGCTCGCACGGTCGGGCGAGGCCAGGTAGCTCAGCTGGTAGCAGCGTTCGCCTGAAAAGTGAAAGGTCGCCGGTTCGACCCCGGCCCTGGCCACCAGCTCGACCCTGGCCACCCAGCCCGTACGACACCACCGCCCCGCCTCGAGCGGGGCGTTCTGCGTCCGGGCGAAACCCTCCTCGACAAGGCCATTCTCCCGACACGCCCAACTCGGATGCTGTGCAACCGCTGTGCCGCTCTACCCGGAAGAGACCCACATCAAACCCCCAAGATGAGGAGGCACCATGCGACGACGCATGCTGGCGATCGGCGCCGCTACCGCTCTGGCCCTGTGCGGACTGGCGCTGCCCGCCCAGGCCGCTGAGCAGGCTCAGTTGTCTGTGCTGCACGGCGTACCCGAGCTGACAGTCGACGTCTGGGTCGACGGCAAACGCACCCTGGACGACTTCGAGCCCGGCACGCTGGCCGGCCCGCTGAAGCTCGACGCCGGCACCTACTCGGTGGCCATCACCGCTGCCGACGCCGACGACGACTCCGATCCGGCTATCGGCCCGGTGGATCTCGAGCTGGAGTCCGGCGGCAACTACACCGCCGTGGCCCACCTGAAGGAGAACGGTGATCCGACGGCCACGCTCTTCGACAACGACACCTCCCAGACCGACGCCGGTCAGGGTCGGCTCACCGTGCGCCACGTCGCTGCCGCTCCGGCCGTCGACGTGCTGGCCGGTGGCGATCCGGTGGTGGAGAACCTGAGCAACCCGGACGAGGCGTCGCTCGACCTGGACGCCGGGACCATCGAGGCTGCTGTCGCCGCGACCGGCACCACCGATCCGGTGATCGGTCCGGCCGACGTCACGGTCGAGGAGGGCGTGCTGACCATCGCGTACGCATGGGGATCGCTCGAGGACGACAACCTCGAGCTGGCCACCCAGACCATCAGCGGTCTGCACTCCGGTCCTGGCGGGGTGCACGGCGGCGAAGCCGGTCTCGCCGCCAGCAGCGCGCTGCCGGGCGCGTTCGCTGCGCTCATCGTCGGCCTGGCAGGCGCCTTCGTCATCCGCCGTTCGCTGCGGTCGGCGGCAGTCCGCTCCGGTCGATAGGTTCCTGCACCAGTGACCCGCTCCCCCACCGGTGAGTCCGGCCGCCCCCTCGGGGCGGCCGGACCGCTGGCGTCCACCCTCGTCGCGGTACTGACGGCGGTGGGTCTCGGATGTGCGGCGACCGGTGCGTCGGCGGCTCCGAGTGCCACCGCGGGCCTGGATCCGAGGCCGGTGGCGGAATCGGACATCCGCGGGGTGGTGGCAGCTGCGACGGGACGGGACGTCCTCGTTCTGCGTCGCGCACCAGAGAACACAGCTCCCGGACCGGCCGCCGAGCGCGTCACCCGACGCGCGGCCGAGAACGCAGCGCCCGAACCAGCCGCCGGCCCTGCGACTCGGGGCTCGTCGGAGAGGGCCGGGCCGCAGCCGCCCGTCGTCGACGCCCGCCTTCGAAAGCCGGCGAGCACGCGGAAGGGCCAGCCGGTGCGGATCCAGGTGTCCGCCGCCGACCTCGACGTCTCGGTCCGACCCACCGGGGTGGCCGAGGACGGCACCATGGAGCTGCCGGACACGGTCCGCCGGGCGGGCTGGTATCGCTACTCGGCTCTGCCCGGCAGCCGGGTCGGGTCGACCGTGATCGCCGCGCACGTCGACACCCGGGCGGAAGGTCTCGGCCCTTTCGCTGGGCTGGCCGAGCTGCGCAAGGGCGATCGCATCGTGGTCAGCGACCGCTCGGGGACTGAGCACGGCTACCGCGTTCGGGTCATCCGGCAGGTCACCCAGTCGAGGCTGCCGGTCGACGAGCTGTTCGACCGTGGCGGAGCACCTCGGTTGGTGCTGATCACCTGTGGCGGCGCGTACGATGCCCGCAACGGCTACCACGACAACATCGTGGTTCTGGCGGAGCCGGACTCGTGAGCACCGACCTGGGAAGGGGCATCGGCGTGACCACGCTGGACGATGACCACGACGAGGTCGCGCAGCGTTTCGGAGCCGGTGACGAGCAAGCGCTCGAGGCGCTCTATCGGCGCTATTCCTCGCTCGTCTACACCGTCGCCCTGCGCTCGCTCGGCGATGTCACCGACGCCGAGGACGTGCTGCAGCAGGTCTTCATCGCGGCCTGGCAGGGTCGAGAGCGCTACCGGCCGGAACGCGCCCGGATCGCGACCTGGCTGCTCGGCATCGCCCGCAACAAGATCGTGGACATGCACGCCGCGCGTGGACGCCGCCGACGGATCCAGTCCGAGGCGACGCACCAGCTGGTGACGGGCGACGTGCTCCCGGTCGACGTCGCCCAGCAGATCCTGATGGCCGAGGAGATCGCCCGCCTCGACACGGTCCCGCAGCAAGTGCTGCGACTCGCGTTCTACGAAGACCTCACCCACACCCAGATCGCCGAGCGGCTGCAGCTGCCGCCGGGCACCGTCAAGAGTCACATCCGCCGCAGTCTGATCAAGCTCAGGAACCGCATGGAGGTGATGCCTGATGCATACGGATCCTGAGGTCCTCGCCCTGGTGGCGCTGGGCGAGCGCGAAGCCGCCACAGCCGAGGAGCTCGACCACATCGCTCACTGCGACTCCTGTGGACGCGACGTCGACGAGCTCGAGCACCTGACCTCGGTCGGTCGCACCATCTCCGACCACTTCACCCTGGAGACTCCCAGCCCGGAAGTGTGGAACCGGATCCGCGCCCAACTGGGCTTTCAGGACGACTTCTCCTCCGAGCTGGTGCCCGCGCCCGCCGGCACGACCGAGCCGACGGAGGTGACCCCGGCCTCCCCGACCGAGGTCGGTGCAGCGCCGGCGATCGACCACGGCAGCTCACACAGCAGGCGCCGCCCCCGACGCATCGTCAGTCTCGCTCTGGCAGCGGTCTTGGTGCTGCTGGCCGGGGTCGGCGGAGCAGTGGTCTGGCAGCGCCTGCGGGCTGGCGACACGGTGGTCTCCGCCGTTCCCCTGAACGCACTTCCCGAGTGGGCGGGTGCGACCGGCGAGGCCACGCTCGAGCAGGACGCCGACGGGAGGCGCTGGCTGGTGGTCTCCATGGCGACGCCGCGACCGGTGGACGGTCTCCAAGAGGTCTGGCTGCTGAAGCGGGACGCCACCGACATGGTGTCGGTCGGACTGATGGAGGAGTCGCCGGATCGGCTGCTGGTGCCCGATGAGGTGGACGTGAGCCAGTTCCCGGTCGTCGACGTCTCCGACGAGCCGCTGGACGGGAAACCGGAGCACTCCGGCGACAGCATCGTCCGCGGCACCCTCGACGTCTGACGACGATCGGCCTGGCGAGGGCCCGTTAGGCTCGCCGATCGTGGGCCCCACCTTCGTCAAGACCCGTCCGACTGCGCCGGCCGCGTACCCGGCCGAGGCCGCCGGCCTGACCTGGCTGGCCGCGGCCGGCCCGAGGGCGGCGCGGATCGTGCAGGTCCTCGAGGTGACCGAGGTCCGGCTGGTGCTGCAACGCCTCGTCCCAGACCACCCGACCCGCCGGGCCGCCCAGGACTTCGGTACGGCGCTGGCTGCCACCCACGCCGCCGGTGCGGACGCCTTCGGCGCCCCACCGGACGGCTGGAGCGGTGACGGCTACATCGGCACTCAACCGCTCAGCCTCCGCCCGGCGGATCGCTGGGGTGCCTTCTACGCCGAGCAGCGGATGCTGCCGTACGCCGACGCCGCCATTCGGAGCGGCAACCTGTCGCCGCACGGACGCGACCTGATCGACCAGGTGGCCGAGCGGCTGCGGGACGGGGAGTTCGACGGCGACCAGCCGCCGGCACGGATCCACGGCGACCTGTGGGCCGGCAACGTGGTCTTCACCAGTGACGGCGTCGTGCTGATCGACCCCGCAGCCCATGGCGGCCGTGGCCTGACCGATCTCGCGATGCTGCACCTGTTCGGCGCCCCGGAGCTCCGCGCAATCACCGACGCGTACGTCGATGCCGCCGCCCTGTCCGCCGACTGGACCGAGCTGATCGGCCTCCACCAGCTCCACCCGCTGCTGGTGCACGCGGTGACGCACGGCCCGAGCTACGGCGCCGAGGCGGAGGCGGTGGCGACCCGCTACGCCTGACAGCGAGACCGACGACCCGACGACTGGATAGCCTCGCCGGCGACCGCTGGTGTCACGCACTCGAGGAGAACCACTGTGACCCAACCGCCACCGGAGCCGACCCGTCCGGACGGGTGGTTGCCGCCGTCCCGGGTCGAGGCGCAGGGCTTCCAGCCGGGGACGGTGCCGCCCGGCCCCAGCGCTGAGCCGGCGGACACCACCGGTCGCCACGGCACCGTTCGACGTCCGCGTCGCCGCTGGGGACTCGCGGCAGGAGCGGCAGTCCTCGCCATCGCCCTCACGGTGACGGCCGTCCTGCTGCTGCGCGGTCCGTCCGGGATCCCCGGGCCGGAGCTTCCCTCCGGCGACCTGCCCTCCCAGCCGGCGGTGCCGACGCCTGCCGTGGTGGCCGCACTGGAGAAGCACGGGCTGGAGTGCCTGGACGAGGCGTACGACCCGTGGCTGGTCAAGGGCTGCTACGCCCACGCCGACCAGCGGATCGTGATGGTGCGGATGAAGGTGGACGCCTCGGCAGGGATCGAGAAGTTCCTCGTCCAGGTGCTCGACGGGAACGTCTCCGCCGCCACCCGTGACGCCGAGTTCGGCGTCCTGCTGGAGCTGATGATGGCGGCGACCGATGTCCCGGCGGCGGATCGGCGCGAGATCACCCGCTCGGTCGCCGCGCAGGAGGTGCGTGAGTTCGAGCGGATCGGTTGGGGTGAGCTGTATCTGCCCGCTCCGCAGCCGAGCGTCCGCACCATCATCCTCACCCGTGCCGATGTCAACCCCTCCACTCTGACGGCCCGGCCGATCCTCGGTTCGTACGAGTCGGTGGAAGCCGCCCTGACCGACCTCGGCTACAGCTGTCGCACGGAAGGCGACGCCAGCTTCATCTGCGACGGCAAGCGGCCAGGTGAGGAGTTCAGCGGAGCGTTCAACGACGGTGCCGTGCTGACGCTCAGTGTCTGGTTCGAGGATGGGCCGCCGGCGGTCGATGCCCCGATCCTGGTCGACGCGTACGCGATGCTCGCGACCGTCGCGAACCCCCACTCCGAAGCCTTCCGCCAAGCGCTGGCCCGGATGGCCCTGGACGCGCCGGAACACGTCTTCATGGCCAACTGCCGGATCATCCGCTGGGAGCAGCGGTTCGAGATCGGCTCGGTGGACTTCGCCTGACTCACGTCCCGCTCGGTGTCCGGCTCGGTGGCGCAGATCGTGGCGCGGGACGCTGGCTACTTCTGCTTGATCGCCTTCAGCTTCGGCGTCTCGGCCACGTCGCCGACGATCACGCCGGATCGACCGAGACCGGTGTAGCGGACGGCCAGGTTGACCAGGGTCTGGATCCGGTTGCGGCTGCCGAGCAGGAACATGATGTGCAGAGCGATCCAGCCCAGCCACGCGAAGATGCCGGTCAGCTTGAGACCGCTGGGCAGCTGCACCACGGCGTCGGCCCGGCCGATGGTGGCCATGGTGCCCTTGTTGTGGTACTCGAACGGCACCGTCGGCTGGCCGAGGTGGATGCGGGTGATCTGCTCGGCGGCGTGCTTGCCGGTCTGCAGGGCTGGTTGGGCCAGCTGCGGCAGCGGGTTGTCCACGATCAGGCTGGCGTCACCGATGGCGAACACCCGCTCGTCGTTGGTGGTCTGCATGGCCGAGTTGACCTCGATGCGACCGGCCCGACCGATCGGCAGTCCCCAGTCGCGCAGCATCGGGTAGCCGGCCACGCCGGCGGCCCAGATCACCAGGTCGGCCGGCATCGTCTGACCGTTCTTGAAGTCCACGCGGTCGGGGTGGACCTCGGAGATGGCCGTCTTCAGCCGAACGTCCACGCCACGCTTGACCAGCTCGCGCAGGGTGTAGCGGCGCAGCTTGTCGTCGAACGGTGCCAGCAACGCCGGTCCCATCTCCACCAGCACCACGTGCATCAGTGCCGGGTTCAGCTCCGGCCAGACCACCGGCACCGCGTGGCTCTTCAACTCGGCGAGCTGGCCGGCGATCTCCACGCCGGTCGCGCCACCACCGACCACCACGACGGTGAAGCCGCCGCTGTGCTCCTCGGACATGCCGGCGATGGTCTCGATCCCGCCGAAGATCATGTCGCGCACCCTCAGGGCCTCTGCCCGGGTGTACATCGACACGCTGTACTCCGCGGCGCCGGGGATACCGAAGTGGTTGGTGGTGATGCCGTTGGCGATGATCAGGTAGTCGTACCCGATGTTCACTCCGTCGTCGCAGAGCACCTCTCGGCTGTCGTGGTCGACGCCGATCGCGGTGGTCCGCCGGAAGTTGACGTTGCGATACCGCGCGCTGAAGTAGCGCAGCGAGTACGTCACGTCACCGGCGTTCAGGCCTCCCGTCGCCACCTGATAGAGCAGCGGCTGGAAGGTGTTGTACGGGTGCCGGTCGATCAAGGTCACCCGGAACCCTTCCTTGGCGAGGGTCGCCGTTGCCGACAATCCGCCGAATCCGCCGCCGACGACCACCACATGAGGCATCTCAGTCACGAGCCTCATTCAATCAGTGGCTCCGCGCGTGTTCAAAGGCGCACCCGGAACCAGCGGTCCAGCGGTCAGCAGGTAGGCCCTGGACCAGCGCAGCAGCTCGTCGAACACCTGCGTGCGAACCTCGGCGCGGGACAGGAACAGATCATGCAGACCGTCGGTGAACTTCACGATCGTGACGTGCCGGCCGAGCTTGATCGCTCGCCTGGCGATCTGCTCCACGTCGAGCACGGTGTCCGCCGCATGCAGCCCGTCGTGCCACTTGCGGGCGAAGTCGGTCCTGGCCGACGTCAGAACGAGCACCGGCATCCGCAGCCCGAGCCCCACTGCCACTCTCTGGTGGCCCTGCAGCACCGCTCGTAGCCAGCCCACCCGGATCGCCGGCGACGGGCTCGACTTCAGATCGGTGTCGTAGTCCCACTCGCCTTCGAAGGAGGAGTGGATGGTGCGGGCGTAGTAGCCCAGGTCAGGCAGCCGCAGCACCGTGGTGGGGCGGTTACCACCCAGGGCGTCGATCACCGGCGCACCCAGAGCCCGGACCATGGCCGAGCCCTGCAGGTCCAACCAGGGCGAGTTGAGCATCAGTCCGTGCACCCGCTCCGGGTGATCGGCGGCCCACAGGGCCGCCGTCAGGCCGCCGGTCGAGTGCCCCAGCAGAGTGAGGTGCTCGTGATCGGCGGTGATCAGGTCGACGGCGGCCGTCAGCTCCTGGTCGTAGTCAGCCAGGTCCGCGATGAACCCTCTGAGCTGCCCGAGTCGCAGACTGCGTCCGTAGCGGCGCAGGTCCAGGGCGTAGAAGGCGAAGCCGGCGGCCGACAGGACGTCGGCCAGGTGGGTCTGGAAGAAGTAGTCGTTCCAGCCGTGCAGGTAGAGCACCGCGTGCGTGGATCGCTCGCCGCCCGCCCGGCGGACCAGGGTCGCGACCAGCTCGACGTCCTCGGGCTCGCCGGGAGCTCGCGCAGCATCCGGCAGTGGGATCTCCAGCGACTCGTACCCGTCGAGGATGTCCGGTTCCCAGGTCGAGCTCATGGCCTCCAGCATGGCAGGGCGCGACCACCCCTCGGTCAGCCGGACGTCCGAGCCGCCTATGCCGATCCCGTCCCTGGAACGCAGGAACCGCCCGCGAGGACTTTCCACGGGCGGTCTGCGGAATGCTGAGCGAGGTGATCGGACTACTTGATCAGCCGCCAGTTGACCGGGTACTTGTACTGCTCACCCTTGTTGGACGCAACCGCGGCCATGATGCACAGCACCAGGGCGCCGACGAAGACGAGCGGCAGCAGGATGACGCCGATCACCACCGCCGTCAGGATGGAGCTCACGACCTGCGCGATGGTGTAGAGGATCGAGAAGTTCAGCGCCTCGGTCACCGACTCCTTGATCCAGGGGCTGCGGTCCTTGAACACCAGGTACGCGATCAGCGGGCCGATGATGCCGAAGAACGGGATCGAGATGTGGGTCAGCGTCGCCCAGAGGCGCTCGTCGCTCGGTGACATCGGCGCCTGCTGGCCACCGTACTGCTGCGGGTACCCCGGTTGGGGGTAGCCCGCCGGCGGGTAGCCAGGCTGCTGACCGTACGGCTGCTGGCCCGGCTGACCGTACGCCTGCTGGCCCGGCTGGCCATACCCCTGCTGGCCATAGCCCGGCGGTGGCTGCTGGTAGCCACCCTGGTTCGGGTACGGCTGCTGACCGTACGGCTGCTGCGGGTAGCCCTGCTGCTGACCGTACGGGTCGGATGCGGATGCGCCGCTCTGCGGCGGCTGACCATAGCCCTGAGACTGCGCGTACGGATCCGGGGCGGTCTGACCGCTCTGCGGTGGCGGCGGGTAGCCCTGCGGCTGACCGTACGGATCCGGTGCCGTCTGCCCGCTCTGGGCGGGCTGCTGGTAGGGCTGCGGTGCCTCGTACGGCTGCTGGGGCTGGTAGGGCTGCTGGCTGTAGCCCTGTCCGTACGGCTGCTGCGGACCCGGATCGGACGCCGAGCCGTACGATCCGGCCGACGAGGAGCTGGTGGGTCCGCCGGCCGACGGGCCGGGATCACTGACCGGGTCGGTCAGCCCGGCGGTCGTTGAGTGGGTCGACGGCTGGTCGACCGGCCGCCACGGCGCTGAGTCCTCGGCCGGCGATCCCGTGTCAGAGGAGTCGCCGGTCGACGTCGAGGCGTCCTGGGAGGGGGCGGCCTCGGAGGTCGCAGCGAAGTCCTCCGGCTCCTGCGGATCGGAGGAACGGGAGCCCTCGGAGTCGGGAGCGGAGTAGGGATTCTGACTCATAGCACCCAGGCTATTGCCCCGGCAGATCGAGCGGTGGGATTACCCCGACTTGCGCAGGTCGCCGAACTCGTCTTCATCGCCGTCGTTGTAACGCTCGGCGAGATCTTCGTACCCCGGCGGGATCTCGTCGTCCTGGTAAGACGGAGGGATGTCGTGCCCGTCGTCAGGTCCGCGGAGCTCGCGCTCCAAGGAGGTGAAATCGGTGTCGACGGAGCGGTACTTCAACTCCCGGGCCACCTTGGTCTGCTTTGCCTTCGCACGGCCGCGCCCCATCTCGGGTCGACCCCCTCGCACTTGTCGTCTGCCGCTGGCTCAGGCCACGGCGCAGGATGAATGAACAGTCGTGACGCAAAGGCTACCCAATGGCAGGAATGCTGCAAGTAGCCACTCTCTGATTGGTCGGGTCGTCGCGGCCGGATTCGTACCGTTTCAGTGCGCGGGGTGGTGGCCCTCGAGCACGACCCGCTCGACCGGGTCCGGCGCCGCGCCGTCGACGACCCCGCAGACCCAGGCGGGAAGCCCTCGATCGGCCAGTGTCCGGAGGGCGACATCGGCTGTTTCCGGGGCGACCAGAGCCACCATCCCGACGCCTAGATTCAGGGTCGCCTCGAGGTCGGCCCGCGACACCTGACCGAGGCCGGCGACCAGATCGAAGATCGCCGGTGGGGTCCAGCTGGACCGATCGATCCGGACGTACACCGAGTCCGGCACCACCCGAGCGAGGTTGTTGGCCAGGCCGCCGCCGGTCACGTGACTCATCGCATGGACGTCGGCGGCGCCGATCAGCGCCAGGCAGTCCAGGCTGTAGATCCGGGTCGGCTCCAAGAGCTCCTCTCCCAGCGTCCGGCCCAG
Organism: Microlunatus sp.; assembly: GCA_035630075.1. Classification (GTDB taxonomy): domain Bacteria; phylum Actinomycetota; class Actinomycetes; order Propionibacteriales; family Propionibacteriaceae; genus Microlunatus. The sequence continues at coordinate 12,909 of DASQLI010000094.1, read as the reverse complement.
CTCGGGGACGTCGCGGTCCAGGGCCCAGCCTGCCCGGGTGAAGAAGACGTGGCGGGCCAGCGAGTAGCCGTTGGAGTGCAGTCCCGACGAGGCCATGGCGATGGCCACGTCGCCGGGGCGAACGCGATCCGGCCCGAGGATGGCGTCCCGCTCGACGACCCCGGTCGCGGCACCGGCGACGTCGTACTCGTCCGGCTCCAGCAGGCCCGGGTGCTCGGCGGTCTCGCCCCCGACCAGCGCGCAGCCGGCCTGGACGCAGGCTTCGGCGATGCCCTTGACGATGGCCGCGATCCGCTCCGGCACCACCTTGCCGGTCGCGATGTAGTCGGTCATGAACAGCGGCTCGGCGCCGCAGACGACCAGGTCGTCGACGACCATCCCGACCAGGTCGAAGCCGATGGTGTCGTGGGTGTCCATGGCCTGGGCGATGGCCACCTTGGTGCCCACCCCGTCGGTCGAGGTGGCCAGCACGGGATGGGCCAGCTTGGCCAGCGGGGCCGCGTCGAACAGTCCGGCGAAGCCTCCCAAGCCGCCCAGCACCTCGGGCCGCCGGGTCTTGCCGACCCACTCCTTCATCAGCTCGACGGCCCGGTCCCCCGCCTCGATGTCGACGCCCGCCTCCGCGTAGGCCGACCGCTCCGACCCCTCAGGTTCGGTCACGGGCGGAGCCTCTCGGGAGTGCAGGAGCGTTTCGTGCCGACACGCTCTTCGTCGGCACGAAACGTGACGAACGAGCGAGATTCGCGAAGCTCGGTGACCGCGGAGCGCGGAGCGCGACCGACATCAGGGCCGAGCGAGGGCATCTGCGGCTCCTACACCGGCGGTCGAGGTGGCCAGGCCGTCGTCACCGGTGTGCTGGCTGACCTCGTCCTCGAGCACGTGCTTGCCCAGCCGCTCAGCCAGCGGCAGCTCGATCGGGTAGACACCGTCGAAGCACGCCCGGCAGAGCTGGTCCATCCCCGTCTCGGTGGCCTCGACCAGGCCCTCCAGGCTGACGTAGCTCAGCGAGTCGGCACCGATCGAGCGGCAGATCTCGTCGACCGACAGACCGTTGGCGATCAGCTCGGCCCGGCTGGCGAAGTCGATGCCGTAGAAGCACGGCCACTTCACCGGCGGCGACGAGATCCGGACGTGCACCTCGGTCGCGCCGGCCTCGCGCAGCATCCGCACCAGCGCCCGCTGGGTGTTGCCGCGGACGATCGAGTCGTCGACCACCACCAGCCGCTTGCCGGCGATCACGTCGCGGAGCGGGTTCAGCTTCAACCGGATGCCGAGCTGTCGGATGGTTTGGCTGGGCTGGATGAACGTCCGCCCCACATAGGAGTTCTTGACCAGGCCCTGCCCGTACGGGATCCCCGACTCCTCCGCGTACCCGATCGCCGCAGGAGTGCCGGACTCGGGAACGGGGATGACCAGATCCGCCTCGACGGGGAACTCGCGGGCCAGTGCCCGGCCGACCTCCACTCGCACCGAGTGCAGCCGGCGTCCGTTGATCATGGTGTCGGGCCGAGCCAGGTAGACGTACTCGAAGAGACAGCCCTTCGGGTCGGCTTCGGCGAACCTGCTGGTGCGCAGGCCGCCGGCATCGATGCAGATGAGCTCGCCCGGAGCGACCTCGCGGACGTAGGAGGCGCCGACGATGTCCAGCGCCGCGGTCTCACTGGCCACCACCCAGCCTCGCTCCAACCGCCCCAGCACCAGCGGCCGGACGCCCTGCGGATCGCGGGCCGCGTACAGGGTCTCCTCGTCCATGAACACCAGGCTGAAGGCGCCCCTGAGATGCGGCAGCACCTCGCGGGCGGCCTGCTCGATGGTCAGTCCTGGATAGGTCGCGAGCAGCGCCGTGATCAAGGAGGTGTCGTTGGTCGCCTCGTGCGAGAGGGCACCCGGGACCAGCGAGCCGTCCGGGGCGTCCCGCTCGGTCAGCCAGGTCTGCAGCTCCAAGGTGTTGGTCAGGTTGCCGTTGTGACCGAGCGCGATGCCGCCGGTGGCGGTGGGCCGGAAGGTCGGCTGGGCGTTCTTCCACACGCTGGCCCCGGTGGTGGAGTAGCGCGCATGACCGATCGCGAGGTGGCCGCGCAGCGAGCTGAGGGTGGACTCGTCGAAGACCTGGGAGACCAGACCCATGTCCTTGAAGACCATGATCTGGGTTCCGTTGCTGACCGCGATCCCCGCCGACTCCTGGCCGCGGTGCTGCAAGGCGTACAGGCCGAAGTAGGTGAGCTTGGCGACCTCCTCACCCGGCGCCCAGACCCCGAAAACGCCACAGGCATCCTGGGGGCCGCGCTCGTGGGGGTCGAGGTCGTGGTTGAGGCGACCGTCTGCACGTCTGGCCGAGGTCAGCGGCACTCGAGCGGAACGCGAGCTCGGTGTGGGTGGCACTGCCTCATGCTATCGCGGGTGTGCCCTGCCCTGACTCCGCGGCGCGTGCGCGGCTCCCCTGTTGCCAGGGTCACGGCCACTAGGGTCGACGGCATGTCATCGGGGTCCTCCGCTTCCCGGTCGTCTGCCTGGCAGCGTCGTCTCCGCCGGCTCCAGAGCGAGCTCGGCGACTTCGGCGTCCGCAACCTGATCAACCTCGGAGCAGTCGTCGCCGCCTGCCTGCTGATCGCCTCGACGTCGGAGGTGATCCGGGCGATCGGCGCGCTGGCCGGTCTGGCCGCCCTGATCGGGATCGTCGTCCGCCGCTGGTCGGACTTCTACCCCGAGCCCAAGACGGGTCTGCTCGGCTACTTCGTCAGCGTCCGGCTGCTGCTGCTGGTCGCGGTCGGAGGCGCGTTCCTGCACCACCGGTCGGAGGCCCGGTCGCTGGAGGTGGCCCTGGCCTGGACTGCGCTGGGCATCTTGTTGCTGCTGGTGATGGCCGAGCCCTTGGTCAAGACCCTGCTGGGGACGACGAAGGTGGTGGTCCGGAACCTGCCCGGAGTGCCTCCGGTGCCCAAGGCCCCGTTCTCGCCGGGGTGGATCGCCGCCGCCAACGTGATCGCCGTCGTGGTCGGCGCGCTGTTGGTGGCAGTCGGGCTACCTGGCTGGCTGCTGCTGGTGCCCGCCCTGGCGACGCTTCCGCTGACGATGCTCACGATCCGGCACGCCGTGCGGGCCACCGCGGCCAGCCAGCGGATCCAGCGGGACACCCCGACGGCCCTGCGGAAGTACGCCCCGGCCTTCGTCGTCTACTACGCGACGACGGTCGGTGTGCGCTATCAGCTGGGGATGTGGCTGCCGTACCTGGAGCGGTTGAACAAGCCGTACGTGGTGATCACCCGCAACCCGGCGACGGTGCCCGAGATCGCCAAGCTGACCAAGGCGCCGATCTTGGTGCCGCGGACCGACAAGAAGATGTCGGACCACCTCGACTCGATGGTGGTGCCGTCGATGAAGGCGGCGTTCTACGTCCAGGGCAGCGCCGCCAACGCCACCTTCCAGCGGTATCCGATGACCCATGTCTGGCTGAACCACGGCGACTCGGACAAGCAGGCCAACTACCACCCGCGGCACGCGTCGTACACCAAGCTCTTCGTGTCCGGACAGCAAGGCGTCGACCGCTACGCCGCCCACGGCATCGACGTCCCGCCGGGGCGGTTCGCGATCGTCGGGCGGCCGCAGATCGAGTCGATCATGGTCCGGGACGAGACGCCGCCGCCCGGCACCCCGCGCACGATCTTGTATGCACCGACCTGGAAGGGTGGCCGTCCGAGCACCAACTACAGCTCGCTGCCCAACGGACTGACCATGATCAAGGCCGTGCTGGAGCGCGGCTCCACGGTGATCTTCCGACCCCATCCGCTGAGCTACAACGATCAGTCCGATGCCGCCCGGATCAAGGCGATCCACGAGCTGTTGGCCGCGGACTCCACCGCCAGCGGCCGGCAGCACGTCTGGGGCAAGCAGGCGGAGAAGACGTGGGACGTGCCGGCCTGTTTCAACGCGTCCGACGCCTTGATCACCGACGTGTCCTCGATCGCGTCGGACTACCTCGCCTCGGGCAAGCCGTTTGCCATGTGCGCGGTGTTGTCCTCCGGCGAGGCCTTCACCGCCGAGTTCCCGATGGCCCGGGTGGCATACGTGATCGAACCGGACCTCTCCACCTTGGCCGACGTCCTCGATCACCTGCACGGCGACGACCCGTTGGCCGAGAAGCGACTGGCCTACCGGTCGTACTGCCTGGGGGACAACATCGGGCCGCACGCCGCCGACGAGTTCCTGCGGATCGCGGGTGAGCTGGTTTCCTGAGCGCGAGCGTTCGCGAACCTCTCCTGTGGCAGGGTCTGCCGGGTCACCGATCCACTCCAGCGAAGGAGCCCCCGATGCGGATCCTGCGACGACTTCTCGCGCTCACCCTGGCCGCGCTGCTCGCCTCCCTGCTCGCCCCGGCCGATGCGCACGCGAGACCCAGCGACTACCCGGGGATGGCGTCCTACCCGACGTACAACAGCCGCTTCTACGACGGTCCGCCGATCGGGCACCTCGCCGGCTACGTGCCGCAGGGCATCGCGTACTGGAAGCCCAAGGACGCCTTGGTCCTCAGCTACTACGACGAGGACTACGCCGGCTCGCCGGCGCTGCTGTCGGTCCGCAACCGGCTGGGCAAGAAGAACGAGCGCAAGTGGATCAAGATCGTGGGTGGGCACGCCGGAGGTGTGGTCATCGGCACCAAGTACCTGTGGGTGGCCAGCACCGACGTCAACGACAACCCGTACGTCTACCGCTACTCGCTGAAGCGGCTGGCCCAAGCCAAGCACCGCAGCTACCTGACATACGACAAGCGCTTCCCGGTCGCGGCCAGCTCCTACGTCACTCTGCGCGGCGGCGACCTGTGGGTGGGCCAGCACAGTACGGGCCTGGTCGGCACCATGTACCGGTACGACATCGGGAGAAGGGGCAATCTGAGCAAGGGGTACAAGAGCCTGATGACCACACCGAACAAGGTGCAGGGCGCGGTGTTCAGCGGCAGCTACGTCATCTACAGCCGCTCATGGGGACGGACCAATGCGAGCACGATCACTGTGACGAACCTCGAGGCGAACACGTCGAGGAGCTTCAGTGCTCCCTCGATGACGCAGGGCGCGACGATCGCCGACGGCTGGTACTACCTCTCCACCGAGTCCGCAGCGAGCAAGTACAAGAACGGCGAGGACGACAACGGTGAGTCGATCAACCCGATCGGCAAGGTGCACTACGCCTCGGTGCGCGGGCTGAAGGGTCTGGTCTGATCCGTCAGCCCGGGCGGGAGCGCCAGACGCGCTCGAACGGCAGTCGCCACGCGTTCGGGGCGATCAGCTGGTGGATCGAGTTCGGTCCCCAGCTGCCCTGCGGGTAGGACTTCACCGGAGGAGGGTTCTGCAGCAAGGGGATCGACCGCTCCCAGAGGCTCTCGATGCCCTCTGCGGTGGTGAACAAGGTGTGGTCGTCGCGCATCGCGTCCATGATCAGCCGCTCGTACGCCTCCAGCACGTCGGCGGCGTAGGACGTCTCCTCGGTGGAGAACTGCATCGACAGCTTCTCCATCTTCATCCCCGGCCCGGGTCGCTTGCCGTAGAAGGACAGGGACACCTTGGACTCGTCGGCCAGGTCGAAGGTGAGGTGATCCGGGCCCTGGGAGCCCACTCCGGAGTTGTGCGGGAACATGCTCCGAGGCGCCTCCCTGAAGGCGATCGAGATGATCCGCTGTCCCTCGGCCAGCCGCTTCCCGGTCCGCAGGTAGAAAGGCACGCCGGCCCAGCGCCAGTTGTCCAGCCCGCACTCCAGCGCGATGAAGGTCTCGGTGTCGGAGTCGGGCGCCACCCCGGGCTCGCCCCGGTAGCCGGCGTACTGGCCGCGAACGACGTGCTCGGGCTGGATCGGCAGGAGCGAGCGGAAGACCTTGTTCTTCTCCTCGCTGATGGCGAAGGGCTCCAGCGCGGTCGGTGGCTCCATGGCGACGAACGCCAGCACCTGGAACAGGTGGGTGACCACCATGTCCTTGTAGGCACCGGTGGACTCGTAGAAACCGGCCCGCTTGTCCAAGCCGAGGGTCTCGGGGATGTCGATCTGGATGTGGTCGATGAAGTTGCGGTTCCAGATCGGCTCGAACAGGCCGTTGGCGAAGCGGAAGGCCAGGATGTTCTGAGCCGCCTCCTTGCCGAGGAAGTGGTCGATCCGGAAGATCTGCCGCTCGTCGAAGGTCTGGTGCAGCCCGGCATTCAGCTCCACCGCGCTCTGCAGGTCGGTGCCGAACGGCTTCTCCATCACGACCCGGGAGAAGTCGACCAGGTTGGCGTCGCGGATCATCTTGATCACCGCCGGCGCAGCGGCCGGTGGCACGCTCAGGTAGTGCAGCCTGGGTGCGGTGCCACCCAGCTTCTCCTCCGCCTTGGCCACGGCCGCGGCCAGGCCCTCGGCGCCGCGTTCCTGCGGCACGTAGCTCAGCCGGGAGGCGAACTCCGTCCACTGCTGATCGGTGAGTGCCCGGTGGCTGAACTGGTCGAGAGCTTCCTTGGCGAACGCCCGGAACTCGTCGTCGGCCATCTCCTCCAGCGAGGTGCCGACGATCTGGATGTCCGGGGCCAACGCCGACAGCGCCAGGTGCGCCAGTCCTGGGAGCAGCTTGCGCCGGGCCAGGTCGCCGGTGGCACCGAACAACACGATGACGTGCGGCGGCAGGGCGGGTTCGCGGTTGTGACGCGGACGGGCGCCCGGAGCCGGGTACGCGATCGTCTGTGCGGGCGGGTTGTGATCGGGCACAAGCGAATGCTCGCACCTGCGTGTAACGATCGCGCGCCGGGTCCTGCCGGGAGGGCCTCGGTCAGGCGACACGCCTCGAGCTGGCGGTCGTGATCAGCCGACGGTACCGGTCAGCCGACGGCCTGCTGTGCCAGGATCCGCCGGATCTCCACGGTCTGCTCGTCGGGGTAGCCGTCGAGGGTCGCCTCGAGATCGAAGCGGTCCGCGTCCGAGGTGAAGCTCGCCAGGTCGACCTGGAGGAGCTTGCGCTCCAGCCGCTGGGAACGAGCGTTGCTGCGCCGCACACGAGCGGCCTTGAAGGACTCCAACATGAGTTCTCCTCCATTCGAGAGTTCGTCTGGAGGCGCCATTGCCTGGACCCGTTCGTGCCGGGTCCACGGACTAGTCTAGTCGACTGGTCTGCTCTGGTCTGACACGATTCAGACGCGAGAACATGATCTTGGCCACCGATGGGAGACGCCCAGCGACCATACTGGTCTCATCGCTGGTCTGATGACCAGACGAGCTCCTCTCAGACCCGGGTGTCGCCCATCTCGTCGGACTGCCCCACAGTGAGCGCTCAGCCGGCCGCCTGGTCGGCCAGGCCCTGCAGGAACAGAGTCTCGGCCACGCAGGCGGCCTCGAAGTCCCCCAGGTGCAGCGACTCGTCGATGCCGTGCGGCCGGGAGTCCGGATCGCCGACGGCGGTCACCAGGATGGCTGCTTGCGGAAAGGCGTCGGCGAACTCGGCCACCAGAGGGATAGAGCCGCCCTGCCCCACCAGCACCGGCTCGCGTCCCCACGCAGCGGTGAAGGCGGTCCGCGCCGCGGCGGCGACCGGGCCCTCGAAGGGGATGGTCGCCGGCTCACCGGTGTCGCCATCGGTGACGGTCACCCGTGCGTTCCAGGGGGCGTGCTCGATGAGGTGTGCGCGCAGTCGCTGCAGGGCGAGCCGCGCGTCATCGCCGGGCGCCACCCGCAAGCTGATCTTGGCCCGAGCACTCGGGATCAGAGTGTTCGACGCCCTCGCCACCGGGGTGGCGTCCAGGGCGATCACCGCGACGGCCGGCCGGTTCCAGAGCCGCTCGACCACGCTGCCCGAGCCGAGATAGTCCACACCGTCCAGCACCCCGGACTCTTCTCGTAGCCGGTCGGGCGGATACTCGAGGTCCGGTCCCGGCCCGTGGTGCAGCCCGGCGATCGCCACGTTGCCCTGCTCGTCGTGCAGCGTGGCGAGCAGCCGACACAACGCGGTCAGGGCGTCCGGAGCCACTCCTCCGTACGCCCCGGAATGCACCGCGTGGTCGAGCGTCCGCACCTCGACGATGCAGTCGGCCAGCCCGCGCAGGGTCGTCGTGAACGCAGGCTCACCGACCGCCCAGTTGCCGGAGTCGGCGATCACGTACACGTCGGCGAGCAGTCGGTCGTGGTGGTCGGCCAGGATCCGCGACAAGGTGGGTGAGCCGATCTCCTCCTCACCTTCGACGAACACCGTGACGCCGACCGGCGGCCGTCCGCCGAAGGCCCGCAGCGCGGCCAGGTGCACAGCGAAGCCGCCCTTGTCGTCACTCGAGCCGCGCCCGTACAAGCGACCGCCTCGCTCGGCGGGTCGGAAGGGCAGGGTGGTCCACTGCGCCTCGTCCCCGGTCGGCTGGACGTCATGGTGGGCGTACAGGCAGATCGTCGGCATGCCGGGCGGCGCCGGGAACCGACCGAGCACCGCTGGTCCGCCGCCGGCACCGACGACCTCCACCTCGGGGCAGCCGGCGCGGGTCAGCAACGCGGCAACCGTGTCCGCGCTGGCGCGAAGGTCACCGGCCCGCTCGGGGTCGGCGCTGATCGACGGAATGGCCACCAGTGCCTCGAGATCGGCCCGGACCACGGGCATCAGGTCGCGCACAGTACGTGCCAGCTCGGTCACGGGCGGAGCCTCTCGGGAGTGCAGGAGCGGTTCTGGGCGACACGCTTTTCGTCGTCCAGAACCGCGACGAACGAGCGAGATTCGCGGAGCTCCGTGAACGCGGAGCGCGGAGCGCGACAGGCAACAGATTCCATGGAGGGAGGTTAGTGGTGCGTCTTCCCATCAGCTCACCGATCGGCGACACCACGAAGGCCTGACAGCCAATAGGATTCTCACCGAACCGACCTTCACCGGGTCAAGAAATCACACACTCAGGGGTGTCATGAGTCACGAGGGTGTCAGCCAGCAGACCGCCGCAGCCGTCCTGTCCGACGCGGTGCAGAAGGTGATCAGCACACAGCAGGAGGCGATCGCTGCGGGGGCCGCGATCCTGGCGGAGTCGGTCAGCAAGAGCGGCGTCGTGCAGGTGTTCGGGACCGGGCACTCCCGCTCCTTCGCGATGGAGATCGCCGGCCGTGCCGGCGGTCTGGTTCCTGCCAACAAGATCGCCATCACCGATCTCGCCTTCTTCGGGCCCAAGTCGATCGACGAGGTGATGGATCCGCACCTGGAGAGGGACGACACCCTCGCCGCGCAGCTCCTCGACGTCCACGAGATCCATCCCGAGGACGTGTTCATCATCTGCTCCAACTCCGGAGGCAACGGATCGACCGTGGAGCTGGCCCGGCTTGTCACCGAGCGCGGGCACAAGCTGATTGCGGTCACCTCGATGGACCACACGACCAACATCACGTCGCGGCATCCGAGCGGCAAGCGACTGTTCGAGTACGCCGACGTGGTGATCGACAACTGCGGCGCCTTCGGCGACGCCGTGCTCGAGCTACCGGACGCGCCCGACGGCTCGCCGCAGGGACCGATCCTCGCCACCTCGACGGTGACCAGCGCGTTGATCGCGCAGATGCTGGTGACCGAGGCCTGCGGCCTTCTGATCGCAGCGGAGCAGCCGGTGCCGGTGCTGATCTCGGCGAACATCCCCGGCGGCGACGAGCACAACGACCGGTTGCGAGCCGCGTACGCGGATCGGGTGAAGCAGGGCGCGCCCTGACCGAGCACCTGCAACCTGCTGACGCTCCCCCTCCGGTCGCCACGCTCCCATTGCAGTGGGAGCGTGAGCGCAGCGAAGGGAGCGTGAGCGAGGTTTGTGTTGTCAGTGGCCGGCTGCGGCCATCGCGCTGGGGATGGGAGCAGCCCACGCGCTCCGGATCTCATCGAGGGACACGGTGAACTGACCGTCCACGACCAGCGCGTCGCCTCCGGTGGTGCCGAGTCGAGTCAGCGGCACGCTGGCCGCCTCCGCCAGGTCGGCGAGCTCGCCGGCCCGGTCGCCCGGCAGCGACACCAAGACCCGTCCGGTGCTCTCGGAGAACAGCGCTACGAACGGGTCCTCGCCGGCCAGCGACACCGACGCCCCGATCCCGCGGCGCAGCGACGACTCGACCAGCGCCTGGGCCAAGCCACCGTCGGCCAGGTCGTGCGCGCTGCTGAACAGCCCGCCTCGCGCGGCCCTGACCAGCAACTCGGCCAGCCGCTTCTCGTACGCGAGATCCAGCGCCGGCGGCAACCCACCGAGGTGTCCGTGCACGACATCGGCCCAGACCGACCCGGCCAGCTCGTCCCGGGTCTCGCCGAGCAGCCACACCTCGTCGCCGTCCCGCGCGAACCCGACCGGCACCCGCGCCGTCACGTCATCGATCACCCCGAGCACGCCGACCACCGGGGTGGGCAGGATCGCGATGTCCCCGGTCTGGTTGTAGAAGCTGACGTTGCCGCCGGTCACCGGAGTGCCGAGCTCGAGGCAGGCCTCCACCAGACCCTCGATCGCCTCGGAGAACTGCCACATCACCGCCGGGTCCTCCGGCGAACCGAAGTTCAGGCAGTCGGTGATGGCCACCGGCTGGGCGCCGCTCACGGCCACGTTGCGGTACGCCTCGGCCAGCGCCAGCTGGGCACCCCGGCGAGGGTCCAGATAGGCGAACCGGCCGTTGCAGTCGGTGGCCAGTGCGACCCCGAGTCCCGACTCGGCGTCGATCCGCAGCATGCCGGCGTCCTCCGGCTGGGCGAGCACCGAGTTGCCGCGGACGTAGCGGTCGTACTGGTCGGTCACCCAGGACTTGTCGCACAGGTTCGGCGAACCGACCAGTCGCACCAGCGTCTCAGCCAGCTCGGCACCGTCCGCCGGCCGGGCCAGACCTTCGACCCCGCTGGCCTGCACCCCGTCGAGCCAGTCAGGTCGAGCCAGCGGCCGAGAGTAGACCGGACCCTCGTGCGCCACGGTCTTGGGATCGACGTCGACGATGGTCTCGCCGTGCCAGTCGATGATCAGCCGGTCGCCGTCGGTCACCTCGCCGACCACGGTCGCCTGCACGTCCCACTTGCGGCAGATCTCCAAGAACGCCTCGACGTCGTCGGGCTCGACGATCGCCATCATCCGTTCCTGCGACTCGCTCATCAAGATCTCTTCGGGACTCAGGGTGGGGTCGCGGAGCGGTACGACGTCGAGGTCGACGTGCATGCCCCCGTCGCCGGCCGCGGCCAGCTCCGACGTCGCACAGGAGATCCCGGCCGCCCCGAAGTCCTGGATGCCGGTGATCAGCTTGGCTGCGAACAGCTCGAGGGTGCACTCGATCAGCAGCTTCTCCATGAACGGGTCACCGACCTGCACAGCTGGGCGCTTCGCCGGGCCATCAACCTCGAACGTCTCGGACGCCAGGATCGACGCCCCGCCGATGCCGTCGCCACCGGTCGCCGCGCCGTACAGGATGGCCTTGTTGCCGACGCCGGTCGCCTTGGCCAGGTGCAGGTCCTCGTGCCGCAAGACGCCGACGCACAGGGCGTTCACCAACGGGTTCCCGGCGTACGAGGCATCGAAGACCACCTCGCCGCCGATGTTCGGCAGCCCAAGGCAGTTGCCGTAGCCGCCGACGCCGGCGACCACGCCGGGCAGCACCCGGGCGGTGTCGGGAGCGTCGAGCGGGCCGAACCGCAGCGGGTCCATCACCGCGATCGGCCGGGCGCCCATGGCCAGGATGTCGCGGACGATGCCGCCCACGCCGGTGGCGGCGCCCTGGTAAGGCTCCACGTAGGAGGGGTGGTTGTGCGACTCCACCTTGAACGTCACCGCGTAGCCCTGGCCGATGTCGATCACGCCGGCGTTCTCGCCGATGCCGGCCAGCAGCTTGCCGGCCGGGGTCTCCGCCGGCAGCTCGCCGAACTTGCGCAGGTGCGCCTTGGACGACTTGTACGAGCAGTGCTCGCTCCACATCACGGAGTACATGGCCAGCTCGGCCCCGGTGGGACGGCGGCCGAGGATCTCGTGGATCCGGAGGTACTCGTCCTCCTTGAGTCCGAGCTCGGCCCAGGGCTGCGGCTGGTCAGGGGTGGAGGCTGCTTTCTCGACGGTGTCGGCCACGTGGCAACGCTACCGGGGCGGGCCCGGCTCCCCGGCCGACGATCAACGGGTGAATCCCGTCGCGAGCGGCCGAGAGCCGTAACGCGGCTCTGCCTGGATCGAGGAGTGAGCAGACACGCCTTTTCGTCTGCGAGTGACGAGGGAAGGCAGAGTCTTGAGCGCGGAGCGAACAGCGAGCGACGACTACACCGCGGCCAAGCACTCCAGCACGCTGGCGAAGAAGCCGCGGCCGTCCACGCTCGGCGATGTCAGCGGCTCCACGTTGTGCTCCGGGTGCGGCATCAGCCCGACGACGTTGCCCCGCTCGTTGCAGATCCCGGCGATGTCGTTCAGGGAGCCGTTGGGGTTGTCGAGATAGCGGAAGACGACCCGGCCCTCACCCTCCAGCCGGGCCAGCGTCTCGGCGTCGGCGACGTAGCGTCCCTCGCCGTTCTTGAGCACGATGGTGATCTCCTGGCCCTTCGCGAAAGCCGTGGTCCAGGTGGTATCCACCGACTCGACCCGTAGCCGCTGGTCGCGACAGACGAACGTCTGCCGCTCGTTGCGGATCAGGGCACCCGGGAGCAGGTGCGCCTCGCAGAGCACCTGGAAACCGTTGCAGATGCCGAGCACCGGCATGCCCCCTCCGGCCGCGCGGATGATCTCAGTCATCACCGGAGCGAATCTGGCGATGGCGCCGCAACGCAGGTAGTCCCCGTACGAGAACCCACCCGGCAGGATCACCGCGTCCACACCGGACAGCGCATCGCTGCCGTGCCAGAGCGCGACCGGCTCGGCACCGGACAGACGGACCGCGCGCAGGGCATCGTGGTCGTCGAGTGAGCCGGGGAACGTGACGACGCCGATCCGTGGTGCCATCAGGCCTCGTCCAGGCCGG
>DASQLI010000093.1:0-4171 GCA_035630075.1 Microlunatus sp. | reverse complement strand
GTGGGCCCGGACCGAGTCGATGCAGGCCATGGCGATGGCCAGCGCCCGGTGCGCGTCGGTGCCGGTGACCGACGGCTGGCGCCCCTCGCGGACCGCGGCGGTGAACTCGACGAACTCCCCGGTGTACGCGTCCAGCAGCAGCTCGGTGTCACTGCGGGTCGTCTCGTACGCGGCTCCGGTCGCGGTGAAGAGCCGGGCGCTGGACCGGGCGCCGTCGCCGACGGTCACCATGCCCCGGGATCCGAACACCTCGCCCCGGACGTCGTAGCCGTATGCGGCCGAGAAGCTCGCCTCCGCGACCGCGCGGGCGCCGTTGTCGTAGGTGATCACGACCACGGCGGTGTCCAGCAGACCCGCGGCGGCGAACTCGGGGGCGATCAGCGCACCGGCCGTCGCGTACACCTCGACCGGCTCGGTCCCCGGGTTCAGCCAGCTGAGCGTGTCGAAGTCGTGGATCAGGGTCTGGGTGAAGATCGTCCACGGCGGCACGCCGGCCGGGTCGGCCAGACCCGGATCCCGGGTCAGCGAGCGGAGCAGCTGGATGTCGCCGAGCGCCCCTTCGCTGACCGCACGGTGGGCCGCCTGGAACCCCCGGTCGAAGCGTCGGTTGAACCCGACCTGCAGGGCCACCCCGGCCCGGTCCGCGGCCGAGATCGCCCGCTCCACCTCGGCCAGGTCCATCCCCATCGGCTTCTCGCAGAAGACCGGCTTGCCGGCCGCCGCGGCCAGCTCCACCAGCTCGGTGTGCACCACGGAGGCGGCGGCGATCACCACGGCCTCCACGTCCGGGTCGTTCACCAGCGGAGTCGGATCCTCGTACGGTGTGCCGCCGAGCTCGTCGGTGAGCACGGCAGCGGCACCCGGCCGGGGATCGGCCACCGCGACCAGGTGCGCCCCGGGCACCCGCTCGGCGATCAGCCGTGCATGTGAGGCGCCGATCCGTCCCGCTCCGATCAGACCGATCCCGACCTGTGTTGCCATCTGTGTTCCTTCACCGTAGATGCGGACCCTAGAGCGCTCTAAGTGTGGGCGAGATGTCCGGACAAAGTCAAGAGGCGGATTTCCAGCACCCGATCACGGCTCGAGAAGGAGGATCGGACACGCCCCAGGGCCCGTTGGCGTGTCAGGTCCTCCTTCTCGGAGGTGCGCCGTCAGGCGGGCAGCCCGCACCAGTGCTCCGGCTCGTCCAGAGTCCAGCGATCCCGGCTCCGATCCCGCGCACGACCGTCCGCCTGCGCGGATCGCAGTCGATCGGCCAGGGCACGGCGGTGCTGGACGAGATCGGTCTTGTCCGCGCGGACCACGACCAGCCCGGCTCGCTCCAGCCGTTCTTCGCGAGCGTTGTCCTCGCGATGCTGGTCTCGATCGCGGTGCCCGTGCCGGCGTCCGGTCGACCAGCTCGCCCCGTCGTACTCGATGGCCAGGGCCGACTCGATCTGGAGCAGGTCGGGCACGCCGAGGAGCTGGCCGCTGAGGTCGAAGACCGCCCGGTTCGCCTCCAGGTCCGTCCAGCCCAGTTCCATGACGGCGAAGATCCTGAGCCGGGTCTCCCAGGTGCTCGGTACGCCGGGTCTGGCCAGCGCGATCGCCTCGCGCGCCTGCCGTACGCCTCGACGAGTGGGAACCGTGGCGATGGTGCGTTCGAGAGTCTCGCGCGTGACGAGACGGGCGGCCAGGAAGGCGTCGACAGCGACCACGGCTTCGGTCAGATCGGGAGCCTGGCTGGTGAGATCGACGATCGTCCGCCAGACGCTCGTCACCGGGATGTCGTTGACCAGCTCGCCTCGGGCCCGTCGGCTGGATTGTCGGTAGGTGACCGTGGCCGTGTCCCGTCGGCGCATTCCTGGCGGAAGCAGGATGGGGACCGGCAGCGGCGCCAGGGTGTGGTGGTCGAGACCGTCGAGAGCGTTCACACCGTGCACGTACGCCGCCGCCCAGCCGGCGACGAAACCGCAGGCGGGGATCAGCGGGAGTGCGTCCACGATGCGTTGGGTCGGCGTGGTCAGCTGGTCGGGGTCGGTGCGCCGGTGATAGCCGTGAGCGGTGCGCTCGAATCCCGGGCCGGCGAGCGCTCGGCGGGCGATGCCGGCGGCGCGCAGATCCTGTCTCGTACGCGGCACCCGCGCCTCGTACCACTCGTCGTCGAATCGACCCATGGCCTGCAGGCTGACACGGACGCGACCGGCGCGGAGCGGTATCCACAGGTGCATCGATAAGGAGGACCGAGCACGCACCTGGGCCCGTTGGCGTGTCCGATCCCCCTTCTCGGCGCTGCGCAGGTCGACGTGAGTGGGCTCGTTCTACCCTCAGCCCCATGGACCAGGCGGAGACGGACCCCGACCTGATCCCGAAGACCTCGGCCGAGTCCGGTAAGCCGCCGACCATGGAGGACGTGGCCACCCGGGCCGGGGTGTCCCGAGCGCTGGTCTCCATCGTGTTCCGCGGCCTCCCCGGCGCCAGCCCGGAGAATCGTGAACGCGTCCGCCGGGCCGCCGCCGAGCTCGGCTTCCGGCCCGACCGGCGAGCGAGTCTGCTGGGCAGCAAGCGCACCAACCTGCTCGGGGTCGCGTTCGGCGTCGGGCACGAGTTCCATGCGGACCTCATCTCCGACCTGTACGCCGCCGGCGACCGGCACGGGCTCGAGCTCGTCCTCAGCGGCGTGACCGAGCGGCGGTCCGAGCAGCAGGCGATCGCCGAGCTGCTCGACTTCCGCTGCGACGCGGTGCTCGTGCTCGGCCCCACCTTGAGCGCGACCGAGCTGGCCGCGTACGGGTCGAGCACCCCGGTCGTGGTCCTGGCCAGCGCGGTCGAGGCGCCTCGGGTCGAGGTGATCCGCACCGACGACGAGCTCGGCGCCCGACTGGCGACCGAGCACCTGCTGTCTCTCGGCCACCGCACGATCGTGCACCTGGACGGCGGGCGTGCGCCGGGGGCGGGCGAGCGACGGCGGGGCTTCCTGCGCACCATGCAGGCCCTCGACCTGACAGAGCGTGCTCGGCTCATCCCGGGCGGTCTCAGCGAGGCCGACGGCGTGAGCGCCGCGCAGCGTTTCCTGGGTCAGCGCTCCGCGCAGGGTTTCCTGGGTCAGCGCTCCGCGCAGGTTCTCCTGGCCGGGCGCACGAGGGAACCCACCGCGGTGTTCGCCTTCAACGACCAGTGCGCGATCGGCTTCCTGCAGACGGTTCGCGACGCCGGCGTACGGGTTCCCGGCGATCTGTCCCTGATCGGCTATGACGACAGCCGACTCGCGCACGCGTCCTGGACCCGCCTGACCACCGTCGGGCAGAACACCGCGGCGCTGGCCGAGGGGGCGGTGACCCGGGCCCTCGCGCGCATCCGCCCGGCCGATCGGGCTCCCGCAAGTGGCCCCGACGGACCGTTGCTGGTACCGCCCCGGCCCGAAGGGCCCTTCCTGGTCCCACCCAGCCTGGTGATCCGCAGCACAACGGGCCGCTCCGACGACAGCTCCGCCGTCCCAGACGCGCGCCGTCTTTGATCCGCGGGTGGGTGGCGCCCTAGGCTTCCCGACATGACGACGTCCACAGCCCTGTCCACGGCCGACTACAAGGTGGCCGACCTGGGCCTGGCGGAGTTCGGCCGCAAGGAGATCAACCTCGCCGAACACGAGATGCCCGGCCTGATGGCCATGCGTTCCCAGTTCGGTGAGTCCAAGCCTCTCGCCGGTGCCCGGATCGCCGGATCGCTGCACATGACGGTGCAGACCGCCGTGCTGATCGAGACCCTGGTCGACCTCGGAGCCGAGGTGCGCTGGGCGAGCTGCAACATCTTCTCCACCCAGGACCACGCGGCCGCCGCGATCGTCGTCGGCCGGGACGGCACCCCGGACGCACCCACCGGTGTCCCGGTCTTCGCCTGGAAGGGCGAGACCCTGGAGGAGTACTGGTGGTGCACCGAGCAGATCCTCACCTGGCC
Organism: Microlunatus sp.; assembly: GCA_035630075.1. Classification (GTDB taxonomy): domain Bacteria; phylum Actinomycetota; class Actinomycetes; order Propionibacteriales; family Propionibacteriaceae; genus Microlunatus. The sequence continues at coordinate 238 of DASQLI010000093.1, read as the reverse complement.
GGGCGACGCGCTGGCCAACATGATCCTCGACGACGGCGGTGACGCGACGCTGCTGGTGCACAAGGGCGTCGAGTTCCTCAAGGCCGGCGAGGTCCCCGAGCCGACCGAGGACGACCCGGAGGAGTTCCAGGTCATCCTCAAGCTGCTCAAGCGCACGATCGACGAGGGCTACGACTGGACCGCCGTGGCGAACGAGCTCAAGGGCGTCACGGAGGAGACCACCACCGGTGTCCACCGG
>DASQLI010000092.1:0-32981 GCA_035630075.1 Microlunatus sp. | reverse complement strand
CCGGCGACTGCGGTGGCCGGGGCGGCGGCCGTACCGGCAGGTGCGACGGCACCGATGCCGGCGCCGAGTCCGGCGGTGACGAGGGCAGCGGCTGCGCAGGCGAGGACGTGCTTGACGGAGAGCATCTGTTCATTCCTTCGGTTGATCGACTGGTAAGACCGTATGTTTCAGGCCGAACAGAATCGACGGTCGCCGACTTCTCGGGTACGCCGTACGGTGGCCTGCATGGCATCGACGGAGAGACCAAAGCGCGGCCGGCGAAGTCCACGCCGGCTCGTCGGCAAGGTTCTCGTGCGTGCCGCCGCCAAGATCGACCCCGGCGCCGTGCGAGCAGCCACCGCGGATCTACCCGCGCCCGGGGCGCCAGCCGGCCGACCCCCCGACGGCGGCTGCCTGGTTTGTCACACGTCAGGGGTGTCGCGCCGCCAGGTCCAGTACCTCGACCACCCACGGCTGCGCAAGACCGTGAACTCGTGCGGCACCTGCGGCTACGTCGCCATCGACGAGATCGGACCGAGCCACTACCGGGCCGCGACCTCCGTCGACCAGCTGCCCACGACCAAGCAGCGGATCGGGACAGAGGAGCGTCCCGGTCGCGAGTTCCAGATGGCCCGGATGGCGCTGCAGATCCTGGGCCGCAAGCGAGCCCAGAACGTCCTCGTGTACGGCGCGGGCCGTAGCCTCGACAACCTCCACATCCAGCGCCTGCCCCGCGTCGGCACGGTCGCGATCGCCGACATCATGAAGCTCCGCGACGACGCGCCGTTCGTCGACGCGAACAACCCCGGCAAGGAGCGGTTCCCGGTCGTGGTCGCCAGTGAGGTGATCGAGCACTTCCGCGACCCCTGGTCGGACTTCGCCACCCTGCTGGGGCTGCTCACGCGTCAGGGCCTGCTGGTCTGCGGGACCAACGTCCACGACGGGCGGCCCAAGCTGGAGCGGGACCGCTACGTCTACTACCCGGACCACACGTCCTACTACTCGGTGGCGTCGCTCCGCCGGATCGCCACCGGGATGGGCTTCCACGTGGACTTCCGATTCCCCGACGGGCTGGCACGGCGCAAACGCTACGTGCTGTTCACCCGGTCGCCGGACGTCCTGGCCCGCGCGGCCGACTACTTCGGGAGAGTGCCCCTCGCGCCGAGCGAGGTGACCTACCGCCGACGGCAGGAGCGCCTGGCCCAGGCGCGGGATTGACCGTCGCGGTGCCTGGTTCGACAGCGGCGGTGCCTGACGAGCGGTCAGCGCCGCAGAGCGCGACCGGGCGCCCCCACGAAGTCGCCAGCCGACTGCTCGTCAGAAAAGGGCTGAAACTCCCCCCACACAATGAACCGGCACAGCCGGCCGTAGTTTTTCACGCCGGTGCCGATTCGCTGTCACATCGCTGGGTATGGTGACAGCATGAGCGCCGGCGAGGCATCCCTTGCCACCTCCGATGCGGCTGTCGAGTCCGATGTCGCGTCTCTGGTCCAGATCGTCGGTCGGATCGTCCGTGCTCGGGTTGCGAATTCAGCCGTGGCGGAGGACCTGATCCAGGAAACCCTGCTGAAGGTGCTCTCGGCTGCGGACCGGGTCGAGGACGGCATGCTCGAGCCGTATGCGATCGCGACCGCGCGAAACCTGGTCGCCTCGATGTGGCGGGCGCAGGACCGCGAACGACGTAATCAGCACCGGGCTCTCGATATGGGCGCAGACGCCGCGCCGGATGAGGGGCTGCTCCGAGGCGAGGAACAGGCGGCCATCTCCGCGGCACTCGAAAGAATCTCCGAGCGTGACCGTCGCACTTTGGTGGCGCACGAGGTGGACGGCCTGGACACGAAGTCGTTGGCCGATGAGTTGGGTTTGAGTGCGGGTGCTGTCGCGGCCCAGCTGAACCGGACACGGGCCCGGATGCGGGTGGAGTACCTCCTCGCGCTGCAGGACATGGAGCCGCCGACGCCGCAGTGCCGACCGGTGCTGTTCGCGTTGTCCAGTGCCGATCGGCGCCGGCAGCGGGAGGTGGACGCCGCCCGGCACCTGCTGGAGTGCGACATGTGTGCGGCACTCAGCCGGCCGCTGCTGCAGCGAGGCAAGGTCGACGACGACGACGTCCGGATTCGCATCCACGGCGATCCTGACATCGTCGAGGCGCGCAAACAGGCCCGCCAACTGGCCGCCCAGTTGAACTTCTCTCGTGCTGATGCGACCTTGATCGCCACGGCGGTGTCCGAGATCGCCCGCAATATCGTGCGCTTCGCGGGTAACGGCTTGATCATGATGGAGCTCGTAGAGGAGCCACGACCGGGCTTGCGGATCGTCGCCCGCGACACCGGGCCGGGTATCCCCGACGTGGAGCGGGCGCTGGCCGACGGTTACAGCACCTACAACGGGTTGGGCCTGGGACTTCCGGGTGCCCGCCGGCTGATGGACGAGTTCAGCCTCACCTCCGAGGTGGGGCAGGGAACGACGGTGACCATGACCAAATGGCGATCGAGAGGATGACCCGATGACGCAGGACATGCCCACATCAGAAGACCCGTCAGCCGACTTTCCGACCTTGGACCGGGAGGATGAGGAGCAGCTGCTCCCCCAGCTGGTGGCCCACTTGCGGGAGCACCGGACGAGACTGCGCCAAGATTGGGCAGGCCGGATCAGCGAGGCGCACCTTCTGGAGGCGATGACTCCACAGGAGATGGCTGCCGAGACGACCTCGGTCTACGACAACTATGTCGAGGTGCTGGAGACCGGGAGTGTCGAGGCCCTGCAGCATTACGCCCGCGACCTGTCAGAGCGGATCATCCCGCGAGGTGTTGAGACGCACGAGGTGGTCGGCATCGTCCTCCTGCTGCGGGACGTGCTGGCCCGCTCCCTGTTCGAGAAGTACCAGCGTGACTTCGGCTTGCTCAACCGGGTGTTGGACGCGTACGAGCCGGCCGCCAACCGGATCGCCAACACCGTGGCGGTGAGCTTCGTCGACGAGCGGGAGCGCGTCATCCGGCAGCAGCAGGACTCGATCCGCGAGCTGTCCACGCCGGTGCTGCCGGTGCGGGAACGCTTGTTGATCTTGCCCATCATAGGGGTGCTGGACACCGAGCGTGCGCGCCAGCTGACGGAGCAGCTGCTGGGCGCGATACGGACCCATCGGGCGAAGGTCGTCGTGATCGACATCACTGGCGCGCCGGATGTGGACGAGGCAGTCGCCAACCACCTGGTGCGAACTGTCGACGCCTCACGGTTGATGGGAGCAAGCGTGATCATCACCGGGCTCTCGCCGGAGATCGCACAGACCCTGGTGACCATCGGCGTCGATCTGAGCAAGATGAACACGATCGGCGACCTGCAAGGCGGACTGGAGGAAGCCGAACGGCTGCTCGGCTACAGCGTCAGCCGAGACGACGAGACAGGCGGATAGGTGGACGCTGGCCCGGCACTGGTCTCCATCCTGCGACAGGGTGACTTCCTGATCGCGTCGATCCACACGGCCTTGGATGACTCACAGATGGTGCGGTTCCAGCACGATCTGATCGACCAGGTCGGTCAGCATCGGTCCCGCGGCGTGATCATCGATGTCGCCGCGCTGGATGTGATCGACTCGTTCGCGACATCGACGCTGCGCAACCTCGCCGAGATGGCGAGGTTGCGTGGTGCCCGGACGGTGATCGTGGGCATCCAGCCGGAGGTCGCTTTCGCCATGGTCGAGCTCGGAATGGACACCGGCAGGGTCGAGACCGCATTGGACCTCGAGGAGGGACTGCAGCGCCTGGCGGGCGGGGCCGGTTCGCCATCCGCCCGGAGCCGCTCTGCGGGGGCTTGAGCGTGACGGAGCTCGAACGGCTGCAGCGCAACTACCGCACTGCCTTCCTGCGATACCTGCCGACTCGGGACGAAGGTGCCCTCCACCTCGGTTACCAGATCGGTCGTACGGCCATGACCGGTGGGCTCAGTCTGCTCGATCTGACCCAGGTGCATCACCGGGTCCTCATCGAGGTGCTGCGCACGGCCCCAGGCCAGGATGTCGACACTCTGGTCTCTGCCGCTTCCGACTTCCTCCTCGAGGTACTGGCCACCTATGAGATCGCTCGACGGAGCTTTCTCGACGAGTCCACCGACGAGTCGGCCGACTGACTGAGAGTGATGTTCACCCTGGCCAGCGGTGGATGTGGGTTGGTTCCTCACGGTGTGCTGACCTGATCATGCCGTCGACGATCCGTACCGATGGGTACATGTGAGAGAACCGGAGCCGGCAGACGGGGGGCTTGGCGTGCTGCGCGGCTCCGGTTCCCGGTCACATGCGGTGCCGGTTCAGCGCCATCATGGGCTGTGCGCTGATCCTTCCACCGCAGGACATCGGCGTCGGCCCGGAAGCCTTGGTAGCTCCCGGGCCGACGTCGGCATCGGTCGACGTGAATCAGTTCGGGTTGCCCGGCATCGTTGAGCAGTCGGCGATGACGTCGTTCAGGGCCGATGGCGACGGCGCGTCCAGGAGGCCGGCCGCAGCACACAGCAGATTGCCGAGCAAGTTGCGCGGCCCGACCCCGCGTCGATGGTGAGGTTGACCTCGTCCAGATGAAGCACCAGACCCAACAGACTGAGATCCAGCGGCCCCAGCGACAGGCTCAACATGGGGCAGGTGGCGAGCGCTATGGCCACGATCTTGATCGAGGACACCCGGCGGGCGGGGACGGGGCAGTTGACATCTCGATACCTTCGGCGAGGCGCTGGGGCGGCTTCTCGGGCGAGAGCTCACCTCTGAAGACACCGAACGCCGGAAGGCATGACGTGGCCCGGCCGCCGTCGCCGATCTGGAAACCGTGCCTGCTGACTGCACCGGAGTCAGGACCTGACCTGTGAGGATGTCGTCCCAGGCCCGAGACGTCACCCGCCGAGTTGAGCGCTTCGGTAGTCGTCGCATCGGTTCGGACTCCGTGCCTGGGCCCTGATGATGTCTCGGATGGTGGGATGTCGGGTTGGCGCAGCTCCATCGGACTGCCTTCCCGGGCGAAGGCATCGCGCTCGCGGGGCACGCGGCGGGTGCGCTGAGCGTCATGGGATCCAACCCAAGCGGTCTTCGGAGGTGTCTTCTCGTCCGAGAAGTCGCGTCCAGTCCACTCGATCCCCGAAAGGTATCGACATGTCACCTGTTTCAGCGCCTCCCCGGCGGAGGTCGTCAATAAAGGTCTTGGCCATGCTGCTGACCTTTGCCACCCTGCTGTTCGTCGGCGTGACCAGCACCCAGACTGCGGAGGCAGCGCCCCGTAAGAAGCCGTCGATCACGACGGAAGAGAATCAGGTTACCGGGAACATCGTCGGCAGCGACCAGAAGGTCGAAGGTACTTACAAGATCACCAAGTTCGCGGTGGAGAAGGGCAAGCTGGTGGCCAAGGGCACCTTCACCGGCAACATCGTGGGTGACCCAGAGGGAACCATCAAGAAGGCTGTGACCGTCCCCGTCGTAGGGGCTGCCGCTGATCCGGGTGCCGCGGCCCAGGACGTCCAGGCGCTGGCTATCTGCCCCATCTTGGACCTGTCGCTGGGGCCGCTAGATCTCAATCTGTTGGGTCTGGTGGTACATCTGGACGAGGTCAACCTCCAGATCGACGCGGAGTCGGGCTCGGGTAACTTGCTCGGCAATCTGCTGTGTGCTGTGGCCGGTCTGCTCGACGGACCGTCGCTGCCGGGGCTGAACGACATCATCGCCGACCTGCTCAACCTGATCCTGGGCAACCTCGGCTAGTCCGACTGAGTCTGACGGCGCCGGTGGGATCCTGCGAGTTCTCACCGGCGGCGTCGTCGTCGAGCGGTCCCCCGCATCAGCTCCACCCTTTTCCAATGCTGGGTCGGGAGCCACCCGCGCCTGAGAACCGGAACCGCGCACCCGGGCATCGGCCTCGTGCCGGTTCCGGTTCCGGCTATCTCCAGCCCGACCCACAGGCGTAGTAGCGGAACCGACGGAAGAGATTCATATGACGACGAGGCATCCATGACTTCGAGGCCGATGTCGTCGGGACAGTCGGCTCAGTGATCAGGAGGTCTCCCATGGCGCGTCTCGATCCTTCTCTTCGCTCCCGGCTGATCGGCGTGGCGGGTCTGATCGCAGCCACCGCCTTGGTCCTTGCGGCTCAGGCCACCCCAGCGACGGCGTCCGGTGGGGAGATCCGCCACGAACGTTCAGCCAAGGCTATCCGGGGCGAGTACATCGTCGTCCTGGACGATGTCGAGCTGGACAAGAGGCAGCCGGATACGGTGATCAACTTCTTGGCTCGGGGTCACCAGGCGAAGCTCAAGTACCGCTACCGGAATGCGTTTCGAGGGTTCGCCGCCGAGATGAGCCGTGCCCAGGCGCTGCGGCTGTCGAAGAACCCTGCGGTCATTTTCGTCCAGCAGAACCAGGCGGTAGATCTGGCCGATGTCCAGGCGAACCCGCCGTGGGGCCTGAATCGCATCGACCAGCGCGATCGACCACTGGACGGCTCCTTCCGCTATGAGGCCACAGCGTCGAATGTGACCGCCTACATCATCGACAGCGGGATCCGCACCACGCATACCGACTTCGGCGGCCGCGCGGTGTGGGGCATCAACACCACCGGCGATGGGAAGGACACTGACTGCAACGGTCATGGAACGCATGTGGCCGGCACGGTCGGCGGAGCCCGGCACGGTGTTGCCAAGGGCGTGACCTTGGTCGCGGTCAAGGTGCTGAACTGTGCCGGCAGCGGCAGCTTCGCAGCTGTGGCGGCAGGCATTGACTGGGTCACCGGTCAACACCAGCCCGGCCAACCTGCGGTAGCGAATATCAGTCTCGGATCCGCAGGCAGCGACTCCGCGATCGAGACCGCGGTACGCAACTCGATCGCCGACGGCGTCGTCTATGCGATCGCCTCCGGCAACGCTGGCTCCAACGCCTGCAATTTCACCCCGGCCCGAGTGGACGAAGCAATCACCGTCAACGCGAGCTCGGACACCGACGCGCGCGCTTCCTTCTCCAACTTCGGCAGCTGCACGGACCTCTTCGCGCCCGGCAAGGACATCACGTCGACGTGGATCAGCAGCGTCACCGCCACCAACACGATGAGTGGAACCTCGATGGCCACCCCGCACGTGGCCGGAGCGGCTGCGCTGCTTCTCAGCGAAACACCGACCGCCACACCGGCCACCATCTCCAACCAGCTGGTGGCCAACGCCACCCTCAACAAGGTCAGCAGCGCTGGCACCGGGTCCCCGAACCGGCTGCTCTACACCGGCGGCGCCAACCCGCCATCGCCGCCATCGAATCCCTGCGGCCCCACGACCAACGGGACAGATGTCACCATTCCCGATCTCGGCTCGGCGTCCTCACCGATCATCGTGTCCGACTGCACAGGTGACTCCTCCGCCGTCACCGCAGTCGAGATCCACATCGTGCACACCTACCGAGCTGACCTGGTCATCGACCTCATCGCGCCGAACGGGACGGTGCGCAACTTGCTGAGCAGGGCCGGAGGCAGCGCCGACAACGTCGACCAGACATTCATCGTCGACATGTCAGCGGTCCCGGTCAACGGGACTTGGAACCTTCGAGTACGTGACACTGCGGCGTTCGACACCGGCTACATCAACTCCTGGAGAATTGACCCCTGACAAGGGACCCGATCGACGTGTGGCTTGGCTGGCGGATAAACGGAACTGGCTGGTCTCATACCGAGAGGAGCCAGGCCATGACTGACAACGCTCGCTCGTGGCAGCATAAAGATGACCCAGAGGATGCGGCATCGCCGCCGGTGCGCTGGACCAAGAGCAGCCGGCGGAGCGGCTGCTCGCCCAGGCGAAGCGCAGGCTGGTGGGATCGTCAACGAGACCGGCCCCCTGGTCGTGGTCTGGTGCTCACCTTCTGAACTTCCCACCCGGCGTCACCACGTTATGGCCGACGGCTCTAGGTGTCTTCATCTGTGGAGTCGGCGGGTCGCGTGCCCCCACGGTCTGTCGGCTTCAGCGGCACATGGTGCCGTTGCGCATCCTTATCCGTTTGGATGCGTCAGGTGTGGCCGCGGGCGATGTCACGTAGCCCCCGCCTGCGGCCACGCCGCCGATCGGGGCATCGCTGAGGAGGTGGCGGAGGTGGCAGCTGCAGAGGGGCCCAGGGGGAGCGGACCAGCAGCAGTGTCGATCATGCGACAGGGCGAGGATCTGATCGCCTCTGTCCACACTGCTCTCGGCGACTCGCAGCTGACTCAATTCCAGCGAGACCTGAGCCAGCGCATCGGCGAGCAGCGCACCCGCATGGTCATCATCGACGTCGCGGCCCTGGATGTGGTCGATTCGTTCGCAGCCAACATCCTGGGCGCCTGCGGCAGCATAGCTCGCCTTCGAGGCGCCGAGCTGACGGTGGTCGGCATTCAGCCCGATATGGCCCTCGCCATGGTCGAGGTCGGCCTGAACACAGACCCCGCGCGCACCGATCTCGACCTGGAGGATGGCTTGGCTCACGCACGACTAACCACCTCCCCGTCGAGGCAGAGGTGAGCACAGACGCTTGATCAGCGATCGCCGTTTGGCGCGCAGGTCACCATCGGCAGCAGCCACCCACTTGGTGGTGATGGCCTACCGGTCGTCGTTCTCGTTTCGCGGCAGGTTCTGGGCGTTCTCGACGATCTCGCTGGCCTCCTCGTAGGAGATGACTCGGCCCGGGGCCGGCTCACCGGATACACGGGCAGGCGGGGCGGGAGCGACCTGGTCGGGTTCGACGCGCTCGACCGGTGTGGTCGGGGACTTGTTGCTCTTGCCGGCGGCAGCAATCCCGGCAGCTGTGCCTGCCGCCGCGACGGCTGCTGCGCCGAGCCCTGCGGCGACGGCTTTGCCGGATACTCCTGCTTTCCCCTGGTCGCCGCGGGAGGCGTCGGCGTCATCGACGCTGGGTGTGCCCCCCACGCCGCTCGGGTTGACCGAGCCGCGCCAGGCGCCGGTGGCGTAGCCCTCGGATTCGATGAAGTTCTTGAACCTCTCCAGGTCGCCCTTGGCGCGGTTCTCGACCACGTTCAGCTTGTCGCCGACCTTTTCCACCAAACCTTCGGGCTCGTACTGCAACGACAGGTGCACCACGGTGCGACCGCCCAGGTCCTGGAACGTCACCGCACCGGCGTTCGTGGCGCCCTCGGTCGCTGCCCAGGCGATCTTGCGCTCGGGAACCTGCTCCTCGATCTTGGCCTCCCAGCGGCGCCGGACGCCGGCGATCTCGGCGATCCACTCCAGTCGGTCGTCGCTGAGCTGGGTCACGCTGGTGACTCCGCTCATGAACTGGGGAAAGTCCTCGAACTGGGTCCACTGGTTGTAGACGGTCGAGACCGGCAGGTTGACTTCGATCGATTCTTCGACAGTGGTGCTCATGGCGCCTCCTCGCGCTGCGGTGTGCTGCGTTGCTTACCCACTCCACGCTGACTCACACCTCTTGCCAGCGATGCGAGGATGCCGTCAGCATGGTCGGCCAGCGAGCACCAATTGGACTGTGGCAGGCGAGCTCGGAGGTCATCTGACGCTCGGCCGCCTCGTCGAGGAAGAGCAGAGCTTAACGGGTCCGTCCTGGAGGCGGCGATGGTGGAGCTGGGTGAGCGGGCGATGTTCGTCGAAGCAGCAGATGACGAGCAGGTCATCGAGAGGGTCGCAGAATTGCTCGGTGTCACCAGGGTGGTGATGGAGGCCACCAGCGACTAGTGGCGGCCGCCGTTCTTCCTGATCGAAGCCCACGGGCTGGACCCGTGGCTGGTCAACGCCAAGGACGTCAAGCACCTGCGCGGGCAGGGCCCAAACCGACAGGCTGGATACATCCGATCGTTTACGATGCCTTCGTGGAGCTGTCAACGTCGACCGACGCGCTCTCCCGCTTCGGCCATGCACTGTCCGATCGGACTCGAACCCGAGTGCTGCTCAGACTCCGAGAAGAGCCTGCCTGTCCCTCGGATCTGGCCGACGAGCTGGGGGTGTCGCGTCAGTCCCTGTCCAACCATCTGTCCTGTCTACGGGGTTGTGGGCTCGTGGTGGCAATCCCGGACGGTCGGAGGACCCGCTACGAACTGGCTGATAGCCGAATCGGGCATGCGTTGGATGATCTCGTGGCGCTGGTCCTCGTCGTCGACCCAGAGTGCTGCGGCGGAGAGGTGATCGATGTGACGGCGGGAGCAGCAGAATCCGGGGTGTCAGCGTCGTGAGCCTTTCTACCCTCAGCCTGACGCCCGCTCGTCGAGCCACCTTGGCCCGGCGGATCCGGTTCCTCGTCGCCGCGACGATCAGCTACAACCTGATCGAGGCAGCGGTCGCCCTCGGCGCCGGCGCGCGGGCGTCTTCCTCAGCCCTGATCGGATTCGGCCTGGACTCGCTGATCGAGGTGGCGTCAGCCGCGGCGGTGGCCTGGCAGTTCGCAGGGCGCGACCCCGAGACCCGCGAGAAGGCCGCCCTGCGGATCATCGCGTTCTCGTTCTTCGGGCTGGCCGCGTTCGTGAGCGTCGACGCCGTCCGGTCGCTGCTCGGTGCCGGTGAAGCTCGACACTCGACGGTGGGCCTGGTCCTGGCCGCGGTCAGCTTGGCCGTCATGCCGCTGCTGTCTTACGCGCAGCGTCGAGCCGGTCGAGAACTCGGATCGACCTCGGCAGTGGCGGACTCGAAGCAGACTCTGTTGTGCACCTACTTGTCTGCCGTACTGCTGGTCGGGCTCGCCCTGAACACCCTCTTCGGCTGGTCGTGGGCCGACCCGATCGCCGCCCTGGTCATCGCCGGCGTCGCCGTCAGGGAAGGTGTGCACGCTTGGCGCGGCGATGTCTGCTGCGGACCCGTCGCCAACCTGGACGGTGCCGGCAGGCAGATCGACGACATCCAGGTCGAGCGCAGACAGACTCGGCACGACTCCGTCGGATGCGGTCCTGACTGTTCGGCCGGCTGTTGTTCCGGTGGTCGTTGAGAGGAAACCAGCTCGGGTTGTCCGCGTCGGGGCGAGAACCCGAACGCACCGTCGGCGAGTGCAGCGAGCCATCGTGTGACCTGGGACTGAGAGCTGGCGAGGGGACTCGAACCCCTAACCGCCTGTTTACAAGACAGGTGCGCTACCGATTGCGCCACGCCAGCAAGATGCTCGTCAACGCTACCGGACCAGTCGCGACAGCGCTGAGCGTCACAGCCGCGCCGCGCCCACGATCGGCGGCCGTCGAGCGCAAGGTGTAGGTGGAGGCGGTGGCGGACGCACGCACTCAGTACGCGGCTCAGTCAGCCAGCTCCGGATCGACCGGCGGGAAGATCGACAGCAGCCAGCGATCGAGGGTTCGGGCCACCGCCAACGAGTCCCTCCACGGCACCAACGGCGACTCGATCTCGCCGGACCGCACGCAACGGTTCACCTCCTGGATCTCGAAGGTGTAGCCCCCGCCCGGCCACTGGGTCACCAGCGTCTCCTCAGTCTTGTCCTCGCCGATACCGCGGACCACGGTCATCTCACTCGGCACCAGGAAGTTCTCGAACTGGATCGAGCCGTCGGTGCACAGCACGTCCAGGCGATGGGGAAGGTCGGCCTCCATGCTGCAGGTGATGCTGGCCGTCGCGGGCGGGCGGAACTCGGTCGAGCCGAAGGTCAGCAGCGCCGCCGCATGCGACTCGACTCCGGTCGAGGCCAGCGTGCCGAAGCCGTACAGCTGATCGGGTTCGCCCAGGAACAGGTTCACGCCGTGTGTCGGGTAGACGCCGAGGTCCAGGATCGCTCCGCCGGCCTGGTCGGGGTCGAGCAGGCGGTGCGACTCCTCGCCCCGGAAGGCGAACCCGAACGCCGCACTGACGTGCCGGATGGCTCCGAGCTCGCCGGAGCGGACGATCTCGGCGGCCCGCCGGAGCAGCGGATTGGTCCGGCTCCAGAGCGCCTCCATCAAGAACACTCCGTGCTGGCCGGCGAGACCGACGAGCTCCTCGGTCTCCGCGGCAGAGGTGGTCAGCGGCTTCTCCACCAGCACCGCCTTGCCGGCCTCCAGGCACAGCCGGGCCGAATCGAGATGGTCGTTGTGGGTGGAGGCCACGTAGATCACGTCGACGTCGGGGTCGGCGGCCAGCTCGGCGTACGATCCATGGGCGCGCGGAACCTGGTGCTCCGCCGCGAACTGCTCCGCCTTGCCGAGGCTGCGGCTGCCGACGGCCACCACCTCGGCCTCCTGGGGCAGGAGCGCGAGATCACGGGTGAGAACGGAGGCGATGTGTCCGGTGCTGAGAATGCCCCAGCGGATGGGGCCGTCGTCGGGTCTGCTCACCCTGTCAGTCAACCTCATGGCACGCCGCCGGCACGAATGACACTCATGTCATTCACGCGTACGATGGCCGCCATGGTCGCTGCCTCCAACGCCGAACATGCCGCATCGCAGGGCGTGGGCGAGCTGAGTGCCCGGGACGCCGATATCCTGGCCTTCGAGCGCCAGTGGTGGAAGTTCGCCGGAGCCAAGGAGCAGGCCATCCGGGACAAGTTCCAGATGTCGGCCACTCGCTACTACCAGGTGCTGAACAACCTGATCGACCAGCCGGCAGCCCTGGCGCACGATCCGTTGCTGGTCAAGCGGCTCCGGCGTCTGCGCGCCACCCGGCAGCGCAACCGTTCCGCCAAGCGGCTCGGGATCGACCTCACCATCGATCGCTGAAGCGCCTGACCAGCAACGTGTGACACAGCGGGGTGACGACACCCTGTGACGACGCCGCTCAGAATCACACGTTGTCTGCCGAGTTGATCATCTCAGCCCATCATCGACGGCGTCGAGGTGCTCTCCGCGTCCAGGAAGGTCGTCACCACGTCCAGCACCAGGTTCGTCCGCGCCATCCCGAAGAAGTGTGTCGTTCCGGGGAAGACGGCCAAGTGTGAGGCCGGTACGCCGACGAAGTCGCCGTTGACGTCACCGCCCCGCAGCTGTAGGAACCGTACGGCGTGGTCCAGCTTGACCATGTCGGCGTCGCCCACGGTGATCAAGGTGGGTGCGGCGATGCCACGGATGTCGTCGTCGGACCATCCCGGCCCGGCTTGGTAGCCACCGAGCTTGTCGAGCAGGTCCTGCAGCCGGTCCGGATGCGGCGACTTGGCTCGGTACGCGGCCTCCATCGGCGTCCCGGCGATCATGTCCACCGTCATGGCGCCGACGGCCTCGGTGTTCTCTCCGCGGTCGCCGTCAGCATGGAAGGACACCGACGAGACGATCAGCCGGCGGACGAGCTCCGGGTGCTGGATGGCCAGCTGCAACGCCACGGCAGCACCGATGCTGAAACCGAACACATCGACCTGGTTCAGCCGCAGGTGGTCCAGCAGTCCCACCACATCGCCGACCAAGCCGGTCGTCGACAACGGCCGATCGATGTCGTTGGTGCGCCCGTGACCCTGGAAGTCGGCCGCGACGACCTGCCGATTCTGAGACAGTCCTGGCAGCACCTGCCCGAACTGCTGGTCGATGTCGAACAGGCCGCCGTGTAGGAGCAGCAGCGGCGTGCCGCCCGAGCCGTGGATCTCGTAGTACATGTGTAGGTCGCCCAGGGGTGCATAGCCGGTCTGCAGAGCCGAGCCGGACTGGTCGGACATCATGGTTCCCTTCTCGTGGTGGCTGGTCCCCTCCTAGACCGGGACCGTGGTCAGAACTCATCGTCCGGACCCGTACCGATCAAGCGCGGAACCTCGGGCCCAGGGACCGGCGCAGCCAGCCGACGGTCCGCGCCGCCTGGATCTTGAGCGGGATCACCGGGCGGTCCTGGTAGCCGCCGGCCGCCAACCCGGCCATCCGCTCGAAGGCGTTCCGAGCCGCCCGGTCGCCGGTCCGCAGCATCGACCAGCCCATCATCACCGCGTACACGATGTAGAAGGGCAGACCCAGACAGCACAGGTACTGCCAGCTGTGCGTCTCCTCGTGCTCCAGCAGCCGCGGCAGCCTCTGCAGGCGTTCGGCGAACGTCGTGGGCGTGGCGATGACGTTCCCGACCGTGAAGGCGCCGGCCACCGGGAAGGGCAGCCGGTAGCCCTCGGCCAGCAGCAGTCCTCGAGGACCGCCGCGGATCCGGGCCCGACCGACGAGCGCGACCAGCAGCCCGAGCGGGGTGGTCAGGTTGGCGATGTTGCCGACCAGCCGCAGCCACTGCAGCCCGGTCATCCGAGTCGGCGCCAGGGAGTCCTCGACGGCCGCGCTGATCACGAAGTCATGGTCCCACCGTCGGGCGCATCTCGTCTTGTGGACAACGTTCCCACCATGCAAGACGCCGAGGTGCTCCGATCGGCCCTCGGCACCTAGGCTGTCACCAGTTCATCCAGAGGGGACGAGGGACCGGCCCGACGACTCCCCGGCAACCGGCCGACCGATCGGCCACGGTGCCAACTCCGACCCGGTCGAAAGCCGACCGGGGACAGATGATGAAGGACTGATCGATGACCGCGGTCTACTCCGCCGATCCTGCCACCGGCTGTCGCGCCGGTGCGTTCGGCAACGCCACCCATCTCGTCTGCCGCGCCTGCGGCGCACACAGCCCGCTCGGCCCGTTCTACGCGTGCCTGGAGTGCTTCGGCCCGCTCGAGGTCGGGTACGAGTTCCCGACGATCACCCGGGCCGAGATCGAGGCCGGGCCGAAGTCGATCTGGCGGTACGCGCCCTTGCTGCCGGTGCCGGCCGACATCGCCACCTTCCGCTCCACCGACCCGGGCTTCACCCGGCTGGTCGACGCCCGCCACCTGGCCGACGACCTCGGCCTGAAGCAGCTGTGGGTGAAGGACGACTCGGGCAACCCGACCCACTCGTTCAAGGACCGGGTCGTCGCGGTGGCGCTGTCAGCCGCTCGCGAGCTCGGTCTGCAGGTGCTGGCCTGCCCGTCCACCGGCAACCTGGCCAACGCGGTCGCCGCCGCGGCCGCCCGGGCGGGCATCAAGTCCGTCGTCTTCGTGCCGGAGAACCTCGAGCAGCAGAAGATCATCGCCTCGGCTGTCTACGACACCACCCTGGTCGCGGTGCACGGCAGCTACGACGATGTGAACAAGCTGGCCAGCGAGATCGCCGCCGAGGAGGAGGGCTGGGCGTTCGTCAACGTCAACGTCCGGCCCTACTACGCCGAGGGCTCCAAGACGCTGGCGTACGAGATCGCCGAGCAGCTCGGCTGGCGGCTGCCCGACCAGGTCGTCGTCCCGGTCGCCTCCGGCTCGCAGCTGACCAAGATCGACAAGGGCTTCTCCGAGCTGATCACGCTGGGTCTGGTGGAGCCGAAGCCCTACACCATCTTCGGGGCTCAGGCCACTGGCTGTTCGCCGGTCGCTCAGGCCTACCGCGCCGGCTGGGACGTGGTCCAGCCGGTGAAGCCGGACACCATCGCCAAGTCGCTCGCCATCGGCAACCCGGCCGACGGTCCGTACGTGTTGGATGTCGTCCGGCGCACGGGAGGCGCGATCGTGGACGTGGACGACGACACGGTCGTCCAGAACATCCAGCGACTGGCCCGGACCGAGGGCATCTTCGCCGAGACCGCCGGCGGGGTCACCGTCGGCGTGACGGCCAAGCTGGTCGCCGACGGGCTGCTGGATCCGAGCCAGGAGACCGTGGTGATCAACTCCGGTGACGGGTTGAAGACGCTGGACGCGGTCGCCGATAGGGTCGGCCCGAAGACCACGATCCCGCCTCGCTACGAGGCGTTCACCGAGTTCTGGAAGGCACGAGGCTGATGAGCGCCACCGTCCGCATCCCCACGATCCTGCGCAGCTACACCGGTGGGGTGAGCGAGGTGTCGGCCGAGGGCAGCACCCTGGCCGAGCTGCTGGACTCCTTGGAGTCGAGCCATCCGGGCATCCGTGCGCGGGTGCTCGACGACGCCGGCTCGCTGCGTCGGTTCGTCAACGTGTACGTGGGCGACGATGACGTCCGGTTCATCGGGGGCCTTCAGGCGCCGGTGCCGGACGGAGCCAAGGTCTCCATCATCCCGGCTGTCGCCGGCGGCTGATCACTCGGTGCCGCTGAAGATCAGTCGGCGCTCCGCCAGATTCTGATACAGGGCACGGATTCCGACCTCCCACGGCGGGGCTGCCTCGCTGCTGGTGACCGTGTTGATCAAGCTGCCCAGCAGCGGGGTGGAGATGGTGACGACATCGCCCTCGTGGTGGGTGAAGCCCATCCCCACAGCATCGCGGTCCTGGGTGGGAGCGAACATCGTGCCGGTGAACAGGGCGAACCCGTCCGGGTACTGGTGGTGAGCGCCTCGGGTGTGCCCGAGCAGCTCGGGAAGCGTCCGGCTCATCTGGGACATCGAGCTGGTCGCCTCCAGACGGAAGCCGTCGTCGGCGCCCTCGATCGTCAGCGTCACATCGGCATCGGCGACGTGGTCGAGGGTGAAGGTGTCGTCGAACAGCCGGATCATCGGCCCGATGGCTGCGGAGGCGTTGTTGTCCTTGGCCTCACCGAGCAGCAGGGCGCTGCGACCCTCGAAGTCGCGCAGGTTGACGTCGTTGCCGAGGGTCGCACCGACAGCTGTTCCGTCCGGGCGGGCGACCAGCACGACCTCGGGCTCGGGGTTGTTCCAGGCGGATCGCGACAGCACCCCGATCCGGGCGCCGGCGCCGACCGCCGACAGCACCGGTGCCTTGGTGAAGATCTCCGGATCGGGTCCGATGCCGACCTCCAGGTACTGCGACCACAGGCCTTCCGCCTGCAGCGCCTCCTTGGCCTTGGCCGCCGTCTCGCTGCCGGGTGCGACCTGGCTGATCGACCTCCCGATGGCGGCCTGGACGCGCTGACGGATCTCCAGGGCCTTGGTCGGGTCGCCGGCGGCGCGCTCCTCGATCACCCGCTCGATCATGCTGATGGCGAACGTCACCCCGGCGGCCTTGATCACCTGCAGGTCGACGGGTGCCAGCAGCCGTACGCCGGGATCGTCGATCGCCCACGACCGGAGCGCCTGACCCCGCTCGGCCAGGTGACGCAGACTCGGTCGCTCCAGCAGGTCCGCCATCGTCGGGGCGATGGTGGTCAGGTCGGCCAGCTCGTCGCCGCGGACCGCGACCACGCAGGGACCGTCGCCTTCCGGTGGCAGGATCCGGCCGACGAACAGACCGTGGGCGCGGTCGGTGGGCAGCAGCTGGCTCAGTGGCGTCGGTGTCACCGAGTCAGTCTGACAAGTCCGTACCTGGCACCAACTCCCAGGTCGACTGCGGGGTGGTATGCCACTGCGCATCTCCGCGCGGACTGCAGCACGCGGAGATGGATCGAGCGGTACGGGAAGCGGGATTGTCGGATCGGGAGGGCAGGATGGCAGGCATGGCCGCTGACCCGACCCTGGACCTGTCCAGCGAGGACGCCCTCCGCCGCACCATCGCGGCGATGGCCGGACCCGAAGCCGCTCCGCGGGAGGATCAGCTGCGGGCGGTGGTCGAGCTGGTCGACCACCGGCGTCGGGTGCTGGTCGTCCAAGCCACCGGGTGGGGGAAGTCGGCGGTCTACTGGGCGGCCACGACGGCCCTGCGTTCCCACGGCGCCGGTCCGACCCTGGTGGTCTCGCCGCTGCTGGCGCTGATGCGCGACCAGATCGCCGCCGCGGAGCGGGCCGGGCTGCGCGCGGCGACCGTCAACTCCACCAACGTCGACGACTGGGATGTGGTGCTGGCCGATCTGGCCGCCGGCCGGGTCGACGTGCTGCTGATCTCTCCGGAGCGGCTGGCCAATCCTGGCTTCGCCCGCCGGCTGCCGGACCTGCTGGCCTCCTGCGGGCTGCTGGTGATCGACGAGGCGCACTGTGTGTCGGACTGGGGCTTCGACTTCCGGCCGGACTACCAGCGGCTCACCCGGACGCTGCTGTCGCTGGCCCCGGACACACCGGTGCTGGCCACGACCGCCACGGCGAACCAGCGGGTCACGGCCGACGTGGCCGCCCAGCTGGGCGAGGCCACCGTCACTCTCCGCGGCTCGCTGGCCCGGGCCTCGCTGCGGCTGGCGGTGGTGCCGACGCTGTCCCCGCTGGAGCGGTACGCCTGGGTGGCTGACGCCCTCGGGCAGCTGCCGGGCTCCGGCATCATCTACGTCCTCACGGTCGCCGAGTCGGAACGGGTTGCCGGCTTCCTGACCAGTCTCGGCCACGACGTCGCGGCGTACTCGGGCCAGACCGAGAACCGCACCGAGCTGGAGGACCGGCTGCGGCGCAACGACATCAAGGCGCTGGTGGCGACATCCGCCCTGGGGATGGGCTACGACAAACCCGATCTGGCCTTCTGTCTGCACCTGGGCTCGCCGGCCTCCCCGGTGGCCTACTACCAACAGGTCGGACGCGCCGGTCGAGCGCTGGACGACGCCACCGCGGTGCTGGTGCCGAGTGAGTCCGACGAACGGATCTGGGACTACTTCGCCACCGCCGGCATCCCGGTCGAGGAGCAGGTCGAACGGATCCTCGAGGTCCTCTCCGACGAGCCGCAGTCGCTGCCGGCGGTCGAGACCGCCACCGGCATCCGCCGGGGTCGGCTCGAGACGGTACTCAAGATCCTGGCGGTCGACGACGCCGTCACCCGGCAAGGCAGTGGCTGGGTCTCGACCGGTCGCGGCTGGTATTTCGACGAAGCCAAGTGGGCGGCGCTGCGCAGGGTGCGGTCGGACGAGGCCGACCTGATGCGCCGGTACGCGCACGGCGAGGGTTGTCTGATGCAGTTCCTCCAGCTGGCGCTGGACGATCCCGACCCAGCACCCTGTGGGCGGTGCTCGGTCTGTGACGGCGAGCTGCCGGCACCGGGAGCTCGACCGGACGCGGCGACGATCGAGGCGGCCCGGCGCTGGTTCCGGGGCCAGGACGTGGTTGTCGAACCCCGCAAGCTGTGGGTCAGCGGGCTGCCCGGCAAGAAAGGCAAGATCACGTTCCTGGGTGAGGGCCGGGCGCTGGCGTTCGCGGACGATCCCGCCTGGTCGAGTGTGCTCGCCGAGCTCTGGCGGCACGACGCGCCGGCGCCCCCGGAGGTGCTGGACGGGGTGGTCGAGGTGCTGAAGCGGTGGTCACGGGTCTGGCAGCGTCCGAGCGCGGTGGTGCCGATGCCGTCGCGGCGGTACGACATCCTGGTCCGCTCGGTCGCCGAGCACATTGCTTCGATCGGTCGGCTGCCGCTGGTCGAGGCCTTGGCCGTATCCGGGCCGCCGCCGGCGGAGGAGGCGGCTTCCAGCGTCCGGGCCAAGGACCTGCTGGCCCGGACGTCGCTGATTCCCGGCGTCCGGCTGCAGGGGCCGGTGCTGCTGGTCGACGACCGGATCCGCACCCGGTGGACGGTCACCGTGGCCGGGTCACTGCTGGCCGACGCGGGTGCGGACCAGGTCCTGCCGTTGGCGCTGCACCAGCTGCCTTGAGACGGCGGGAGTGGCCGTCGATGCGCAGCGGCTGACGACCAGCGGTGGTGTCAGAGCAGCTCAGTCACCAGCTCAGCCGCTCGGGCGGCGCCATCGGACGGCACGTCCAGGTAGTCGGTGGGGGCCGCCAGCGCCGCAACCAGCTCGGTGGCGATCAGGTCGGGGTCGGCGACGCGGTAGTCCATCGCCCGGCCGGCGCGATGGCGCTCCAGCCGGTGCCGTACGTGCACCTGCTGTTCGAAGTGGTGACCGAGAGGGAAGTAGAGGAACGGCCGTTTCGACGCGGTCAGCTCCATCGTCGTGCTCAGTCCGCCCTGGACGACCGCCACATCGCAGGCCGCGTGGTGCTGATCGAGGTCGGGGATGAAGCCGTGCACCTCGACCCCCGGCGGTACGTCGAGCGACGCGGGATCGATCCGGGGGCCGGTCACCGCCACCATCCGCAGGCCGGGAATCGCCTCTCGGGCCGCCGGGTACGCAGACGCGACCCGCTGCAGCAGGTGCCCGCCCACCCCGGAGCCGCCCACGCTGACCACGCAGACGACCTCGTCGGCCGCGTACCCGAGACGGTGACGCAGCTGCTCCCGATCCTGGGGGTCGATGCGGTCGCCCATGACGTAGCCGGCGAAGTCGAAGTGCTGCTCGGTCCAGTCCCGGGTGCTCGGCAGCCCCGGCCCCAGCGGCAGGTCGACGATGTCTGCCGGGTCGCCCACGAACACCGACCGATCACGCAGCATCGGGTAGCGGGCCACGTGCTCGACCATCTCCGCGTTCCAGTCGGCCGTGAGCATCGCCTCACTCTCGCCGCCGTCGAGCATCGGCACCCAGCCGACGAAGTCCGTCATCCACACGAACGGTGCCCGCTTCAGCTCAGGGTTCTCGTGCAGGAAGTGGTCGACGTCCCACGCTTCGTCACCCACCCACAGGTCGAAGCTCTCGCGTTCGACGAGGTCGTGAAAGACCATGAAGTTGTTGACCAGCACCTCGTCCATCCGCCGCACCGCCTGGAACGCATGCAGATCATGCTCACCCGACTCGGCTTCGAAGTGGCCCGACTCGCTGGCCAAGAACCGTGACGCCGGGTGCAGGATCTCGCCACGCGCCTGCAGGAACTCCGTCACCGGTGACTGGGTCAGCCAGCAGACCTCCACGTCCGGGCGGCGCTCGCGGATCGCGTCGACGATGGCCAGATCTCGACGGACGTGTCCCAGTCCGATCGGCGAGCTCAGGTAGAGCAGCCGCGGCCGCCGCCGCCAGCCAGGGAACCACTTCTGAGCAGGTACGACGGTCCCGGTCACCCGGTCGACGAACCGCTTCACGGCCCGGTTCACCACGACCGGGTGCCGAGCCATCGGCAGATGCCCGGAGCCCTCCAAGATCAGGTGCTCCGCTCCGGTGACCTCCGCGAGATGGGCCATCCTGGCCTGCGGCTGGCAACGGTCGAGCGTGCCCTGGATCACCAGCACCGGCTGACTCAGGTCACGGGCCAGGGCGACAGCCGCCTCACCGGCTTCGACGTACCGGCGGCCGCCGTCCTCGACGAGCATGGTCTCCCCGGTCGTCTCGCAGGCGAAGCCGACGGTGTCCTCCAGCTGCTTGCTCGAGTGCGGCTCGGGCAGCATCTGGTCGAAGAAGAACGCCGGGAACTCGGGCCAGTTCCGCTCCCAGACGTGCCGGTTGGTCTTGAACCAGCCGTCGTAGGACTCCATCTCCTCGTCGAATCGTGCCGCGGCCTCGGCCCGGTCCGGCAGCGGCGGGCCGCCGTCGGGGAACCACGGCGCGATCGCCACCACCCCTTGCACCCTCGCGGGATGCAAGGACGCCACCAGGATCGCCTGCCATGCGCTCAGGCAGATGCCCACAAGCACGGCTCGGGCCACACCGATCTGATCCATCACCGCGATCGTGTCGCCCACGAACGCCAGGTCGTCGTAGTCAGCCGGGTCGGTCGGTCGATCCGAGCGTCCGTTTCCTCTCGGGTCGATGGTGACCACGCGGTAGTGCTGCGCCAGGTACGGGACCTGCGCTTTCCAGGCCCGACTGTGGATGATGGTGTCGATCGGCACGAAGACGACCGTCGGCCGGTCATCCGCCGCCCACCCGAACGTCTCGTAGGCGACCCGAACGCCGTCGCGGTCGACGTACCCCTGCTCATCCGGCTCTCGCGCCCGCATGCCGCCCTCCCTCCTGGGACCGTCCGACGTGTCAGATCATCCTCAGCGGCGTAGCCATCATCCCGCAGCGGGCCGGAGTGGCACCCAACCTCTTGCCAGGCCGGTCCTTCCGTTCTGAGCGGGTGCATCTGTCGACCGCCGGGTCTCCCGGTTCGCAGCTGGAGCGCTAGATTGGGAAACGGCGAGTCTGGCGCCGAACTCCCTGACCGAGTCTCCACGCGGCTCGGCGATGCGGGAGCAAAGGGGACTACGGGAGCCTCCAGGAAGCCTCAGCCGATGTGCACATCTTCCAACACGGTCGCGGCGACGTCACGACGCGTGGAGTCAGGCGTCGGGGTGCGGCCGGAAGGTGTCGATGTGACCACGCAGAAGCAGCTCAAGGCACGCATCCGGGCACGGATGGCCGCCACCGGCGAGCGGTACACCGCCGCTCGGGCCCAGCTGGTCGGGCCCGCCGATCACGATCATGTCGGGCCGGTGGTCGACGCCGGCTGGGTCTTGCGGGGTGGGTCCGATCCCGATGCGGCCGCCTTGGCGAACCTGTTGGCCAATGCGGCCGTGGCTGGTCCGCAGGGTCCCCTGTCGGAGGAGCTGATCTTGCTGATCGCCGGCGGGCTCGGCGCCGGCTACATCCTCTGGGAGTTCCAGCACGACGACAGTCGGGTCGTCACCCTCGGTTTCACCAACTCCGGGCACTACTTCGACCGACGGCTGGCGTCAGCGACTACCCGGCTGGGGTTGCACGCGGACTGGTCACGTACGTCGGGGGCAGTCGGCGCGGCAGCGGCACTCCGGCGGGAGCTCGGGGCTGGGCAGCCGGTCATCGTGTGGCCGGACCGCTATCTGGTCGGCTACTGGCAGCTACCTGCCTCGCTCGACGGCCACGGCGGCCATCCGGTGATCGCCTACGCCGAACGGGACGGGCGGATCCACCTGGACGACCGGACGCTGGCCCCGTTGACCGTCGCGGGGAGCGAGCTCGACCGTGCGCGGGCCCGGGTGGGGAGCTACCGGAACGCCATGCTCGCCGTCCGGACCCGGGACTGCGTGATCCCGCTCGATCGACTGAGAGCCGCGGTCTGTTCCGGCCTCGAGGACATGGTCGCCACCTTG
Organism: Microlunatus sp.; assembly: GCA_035630075.1. GTDB lineage: Bacteria > Actinomycetota > Actinomycetes > Propionibacteriales > Propionibacteriaceae > Microlunatus. Next base: position 10,402 of record DASQLI010000092.1, on the reverse strand, counting down.
GGCGGCCGGTCGGACTCCTTCGCGGTCCCCGCCTGGCGGAAGTGGGCGCGGATGCTGGTGTCGACCGGACCGGCCAAGGCCTGGCCTCGGGTGTTCGCCGACCGGGTCGACCTGTTCGGTGCGCTGCTGAGTGTCTGGGAGGGTGTCGAACCCGCCGGGATGACCGGCGGCAACCTGCGGCGCGAGTTCGCGGCCGGGCTGACCGAGGCCGCCGCAGTACTCGACGAACCGGGCCTCGGCCACGAGGCCGTGCGGTGGGTGGAGATCGCCGAGCTGTGGCACACCCTCGCCGAGACGGCCGTGCCGACCGGTGTCCCGGCGTGTGCCCAGGCCCGAGAGCTCACCGCGGCCGTCACCGGGGCGGTCGTCGAGGGTGACGCCGGCCGCGCTGCTCGGGCCGAGGCGGCTCGAGAGCTGTGGTCGTTGCGCGACCGCTACGCCGCGGCGCCGCCGCTCGATGACGAGCAGATCGATGGGGTGCTGGCCAACATGAGTGGGATCCTCCAGGAGATCCACGATGCCGAGAGGGCGGCGGTCCACCGGCTTGACACCGTGCTGCGCCGCCCGCGCTCGCGTCAGCGCGGGAAGTCCTCCGGCGCCACCGTCACGAACCGACCGTTCTCGTCGAGATAGCGGATCTCGAGACCGAGGGGAGCGCGGTCGGTAGTAGTGGACGGCGGCAGGGTGTCGGGTTGATCCGGTGTGCTGGACGGCTTGGTCGGTTCCGGTTGGCTCGTGGACGGCGACGGTGGTTGGTCGGTGGACGAGTCACTCGCGCAACCGCCGAGCATGCTGACAGCGCCGACCACCAGGACGGTGGCGGCCAGGGCATCTCGGACAGCGTGACGCATCGTCCTTCGAGCCTACCGACCGGACCCGAACGGAAGCGGGGGACGACCGTCCCGACGGTCGAGGCGAGGGAAGGACGCGTGCTGAACCTGTCGAAGCACCGACCCTTCGACAAGGCTCAGGGCGCGGTTGAGCTGAGCTGAATGTCGAAGCATCGGCCCTTCGACAGGCTCAGGGCGCGTGCTGAGCTTGTCGACCGCCCAAAGGCCACACACGACCGGGGCGCCCAGGCGGATTCGAGACCCGTCTGCCAGGTTGGAGTCATGAGTGACGTCGCGGCACGCCCACCCGTCTCTTGCTGGCTCACCGACATGGACGGTGTTCTGGTCCGTGAGGAGCGGGCCATCCCGGGCGGTGCCGAGTTCATCGCTGCGTTGGAGCAGCACGGTCGGCGGTTCCAGGTGCTGACCAACAACTCGATCTACACCGCCCGTGACCTGCGCGCCCGGCTGCGGTCCAGCGGCATCGACATCCCCGAAGAGGCCATCTGGACCTCCGCGAACGCCACCGCCCAGTTCCTGGCCGACCAGGCGCAGGGCGGATCGGCGTACGTCATCGGTGAGGCGGGGCTGACCTCGGTGCTGCACAACATCGGTTTCATCCTGACCGAGGCCGACCCTGACTACGTGGTGCTCGGCGAGACCCGGACCTACTCGTTCGAGGCGATCACCAAGGCCATCCGGCTGATCGAGCGGGGCGCCCGGTTCATCGCCACCAACCCCGACGTCACGGGTCCCTCCCCGGAGGGGTCGCTGCCGGCCACCGGTTCGGTCGCTGCGCTGATCTCCCGGGCCACCGGTGTCTCGCCGTACTACGTCGGCAAGCCCAACCCGCTGATGATGCGGTCCGCACTCAACCGGATCGACGCGCACTCCGAGTCGACGGTGATGGTGGGCGACCGGATGGACACCGACGTGATCGCCGGCATCGAGGCCGGCATGCGGACCATCTTGGTGCTGACCGGCTCGACGAGGTCGGAGCAGGTCACCACCTTCCCGTACCGGCCGACCCGGATCGTCGACTCCATCGCGGACGTGGTGCCGCTGGTCGCCGAACTCGCGCCGCGCGAGGACGAGGAGCTGTCGGCCGACTGAGGGAGGCGAGGTATCAGCTGCATGCTCTGAACGCACTTGTCCTCAGCAGACCGGTCGTGGGGACCGGGCTCAGCCGAGGAGAGCTCGATGTCAGCAACGACGGTTCCGGCAGCAGACCGACTTCCCAGCATGGTGACGAGTCCGACCGCGGGGGCGGCGGTAGAGGACGCTATCCGGGAGCTGCGTCCCAACCTGTACAAGTCCTTCCTCTACACCCGGTTCCTGGTCGGTGTGGTCGGGGTGCTGCTGCCGATCATGCTCATCGGCAGCGACCTCGTCGTGTTCGGCAACGCGCCCCGTGGCTCGCTCAGCGCGTACTACTACCACCCGTCCTTCCTCCACGTGTGGTTCGTGGGGAGCCTCTGGGCGATCGGCGTCGGGCTGATGGTCTACATGGGCACCCGCAAGAGCAGCACCGCAGGACTCCTCAGCACATTCGCCGGGGTGGCCGCCCTGGTCGTCGCCCTGTTCCCCACCGGTGACGTCGGAGTGGATGGGGGTTGGGTCACGAAGGTCCACTTCCTCGCCGCCGCTGTGGTGATCGGCGGACTGGCGGCGCTCTGCGTCGGCTTCAGCATCTACGACCGGAACCGGACCGACAGCGACGCCAACGCCGAGCGCGCCCGTCGCTTCGCGCCGGTCCACCTGGTGATGGCGGGGTTGATCGTGCTGGGAATCGTCGCGGCGCTGGCCACCTCATTGTTCGGGTTCTGGCCGGCGTACGGGGTGTTGTTCGGCGAGGCGCTCGCCATCCTCGCCTTCGGCGTGTCGTGGACCCTGAAGGGCGCTGAGCTGTGGAGCGGTGCGATGCGAGGTGTCGGCTGACCTCTCGGCTCCATCTGCCCGGACGCTCGGCCGCGGGTCAGGGTGCGAGCAGGGCGGCCAACCCCTCCAGATCACTCGGGCGGTCCAGGTCGGGCAGCGCGACGAAGATCATCTCGGCGCCCTGGCCGGCGAGAGAGGCGTAGCGCTCCCGATGCTCCGGAGCGGTGCCGATCGGGTGTCGAGCGGCGTACGCCGGCGCGCTCAGTCGCCCGCGGACCCGCTCGACCCGACGGCCGACGTCCTCGCGATCACGACCTATCACCGGCAGATCCAACACCGTGATCATGGACCGGCGGCCGGCATCGTCTCGGTAGCGGGAGAAGATCTCGATCTTGCGGAGGAGGTGGTCGTCGACGCGCAGGTTGCAGCCGTCGCCCAGCTCGGCGGCGATCCGCAGGGTCCGACGTTCGCCGCCACCTCCGACGATGATGGGCAGGGGACCGACGGGTCTGGGATAGCAGGTGGTCTCGGGCAGCCCGACGCGCCGACCTTCGTACGGCTTGGTGCCGCGCGACCACAGAGCCCGGCAGGTCTCGATCGTCGTCTCCAGCCGATCCAGGCGAGCACGAGGCGGCGGGAAGTCGATCCCGTACGCCGCGTGCTCCCGCTCCCACCAGCCGGCACCGAGACCGCAGAACGCGCGGCCGCCGCTCAGGACGTCGAGGGTGGCCGCGGTCTTGGCGATGACGCCGGCCGGACGCAGCGTGACGGGTGAGACCAGCGTGCCGAGACGCAGGTCGGTGTCCAGTCCGGCGAGCAAGCCGAGGGTGACGAACGGCTCGGGAATGGGCTCCCAGGCCCGGTCGACCTGCGGGATCTGGATCACGTGGTCCATCACCGCGATGCCGGCGAAGCCGACCTGGTCGGCGGTGACGGCGATCTCCCGGAGCCAACCGGCCGGGTCGGTGCCCCACGGGAAACGGGACAGCTGCAGGATCACCGGTGCGCTGCCGCGTTCGGTGGTCGGTGCGGCGCTGTCGACGGCCGGCTCAGCCGGCGCGGCCTGCTTGGTCACCATCACGACCTCGTCCCAGCCTTCGGCAGCCGCCTCGCTGGTGAGGTCGCGGACCTTGCGGAGCTGAGCGGTGAGGGCTTCGGCCGGGACTGGACGGTCGCGCTCGGCGTTGCGGGAGCGGCACAGCCGTACGGGGGTGTCCAGGATGACCAGAACCGCAGGCAGGTCGGCGGCGTGGGCTCGGTCGAGGTAGTCGCGGCGGCGTACGGGTTCCAGCCCGAGGGTGTCGATCACCGTCGTCAGACCGCGTCGGAGCCGCGCCGCGATCACCAGGTCGGCGACCGCGAAGGCATCGGTGGACGCGTCCAGGTCCGCCGGGCCGGTGCCGACCGCCGCCCGCAGAGCGTCGGTGGAGACGATCTCGGAACGGGCGTAGCGGGCTGCCGCCCAGGTCGACTTGCCTGATCCGGCTGCGCCGGCCAGCACCACGACGCAGGGGTCGGGAAGCGGTCTGGCGGGCGGCTCGGTCACGCGAGCCATACTGCCGGGTCGCTTCTGGCCCGGCGAGACTCAGCGACTCGGGACGAGCTCGTGATCGCCGGGCTTGCGCGGCATCAGGGCGATACCGAGCAGCATCACCAGGGCGACGACGGCCGACCCGAGGAACACCCGGTGCAGGGCGTCGAACAGCACAGCAGGGTCGACGCCGTCGATGCTGACCGAACCGTGACCACCGGCACCCGCGGAGCCGGCCAGGGCCGCGTTGGCCACCGCACCGAAGACCGCGATGCCCACCGCCGAGCCCATCGACCGGGCGAAGATGTTGGTGCCGGTGACCACGCCGCGAACCTGCCACTCGGCCGCCGACTGCGCGGCGATCAGGGTCGGGCTGGCGATCCAGCCCATCCCGAGACCGACGACGAAGCAGGTGGCGGCCACCAGCCAGACCGAGGAGTCGATCGCGAGGGTGGCCAGCAGACCGGCGCCGACCAGGGCGACCGCAGCGCCGATCAGCGCGGTGTTGCGGAAACCGATCCGCAGGTAGATACGGCCCGCGGTCGAGGCCGCGATGGGCCAGCCGACGGTCAGCGCAGCCACCGCAAAGCCACCCACCAAGGCGTTGTGGCCGAGCACGCCCTGGACGTAGAGCGGCACGTAGGAGGTCAGACCGACGAGCATCGCGCCGACCGCCAGGCTGACCAGGTTGGTGGTGTTGAGCAGCCGCGCCCGGAAGATCCAACCCGGGATGACCGGTTCGCTCGCCCGTCGCTCGACCAGGGCGAAGCCGACCAGCAGCAGCACGGCGCTGCCGAGCACGGCGACGCTCGCGAACGAGGCCCACGGCCACAGCACGCCGCCTTCCAGCAGCCCGAGGATGAGCAGCGAGGAGCCGGCGGTCAGCAGGATCGCTCCCGTGACGTCGATGCGATGGCGTACGCGTTCGACGTCCTCGTGGAAGCGTCGCAGCAGGGTCCAGCCAGCGAACAGGGCCAACGGGATGTTCACGAAGAAGATCCACCGCCAGCTCAGCGTCTCCACGAAGATGCCGCCGAGGGCCGGTCCGACGACGGCGGAGATCGCCCAGACGCTGGCCATGTAGCCCTGGACGGTGGCCCGCTCGGCCACGGTGTAGAGGTCGCCGACGATGGTCATCGAAGTTGGCATGATCGCCCCGGCGCCGAGACCCTGCAGGCCGCGGAACACGATCAGGGCCGGCATGCTCCAGGCGATCCCGGACAGGATCGAGCCGAGCAGGAACAGCCCGACGCCGATGAGCATGATCGGCTTGCGGCCGTACTGGTCGGAGAACTTGGCATAGATCGGTACGGAGACGGCCTGGGCCAGCAGGAAGATCGAGAACAGCCAGGGGAACTGGTGGAAGCCGCCCAGGTCACCGACGATGGAAGGAATCGCCGTGGCCAGGATGGTCGAGTCGATGGCCACCAGGCCCACGCTGAGCATCATCGACAGCAGGATGGGTCCCCGGCTGGAACGGAGTCCGACCTCTGCTCGGCTGACCCGGTTCACCTGCTGCTGCGCCATGACCAGTGGCAACCCACGAACCCGCGGATGCATTCCCGGGCTATCCGAAGTCGGGATATCGGTAGTTCCTACGGAGGTGTCGCGGTGGTTCCGGGTCCACACTGACTGGAGTCGCGTCTGCGCGACCGATGCTCGAGGGAAAGGAGCCTGAGATGGCGGTGCAGCTTCAGGATCTGCTGTGGGGCACGCTGGCTGAGCTGAGGTACCAACCGGTGCCCCGGCGGATCCGTGCCCTGCTGAACGGTCGGCTCGTGCTGGAGACCATGGGTGCCGCGGTCGTCTGGGAGCCGCAGCGGGTGGTGCCGACCTACGCGTTGCCGATCGCGGACGTCCTCGCCGACGTCACTCCGGCGCCGCCCCGGTCCGAGCCGGTGACGGCGACGCCGGTCAGGCTTGGCTCGACCATGCTGTACGACCCCAGCGCCCCGTTCGCCTTCCACACCACGCCGGGCCGCGAGCTGACCCTACGTGTCGGCGACCAGGATCTGGACGGTGTCGCGTTCGCTCCGGACGACCCTGCGCTGGCCGACTACGTGATCCTGGACTTCGACGCGTTCGACTGGCTGGAGGAGGACGAGCCGCTGGTGGCGCACCCGCGGGATCCGTTCAGTCGCATCGACGTACGCGCAAGCGGCCGGACCGTTCGCTTCGAGCACCAGGGTCAGCTGGTCGCCGAGTCGAGCCGGAGCCTGATGCTGTTCGAGGGTGCCTTGCTGCCGCCGCGCTACTACCTGCCGCGCGAGGATGTCGCCGCCGAGCTGCGACCCAGCGACCGGTGGAGCGTCTGCGCGTACAAGGGGCGGGCGACCTACTGGTCGGCGGTGGTCGGGGACGAGGTGCTGCCGGACCTGGTCTGGAGCTACCCCGACCCACTGGCCGACATGCGGCTGATCGCCGGGCGGGTGTCTTTGTTCAATGAGCGCCTGGATGTGTTCCTCGACGGTGTGCAGCAGCCGAAGCCCGTCACTCCCTGGTCCTGATCATCTCCGCGGGTGCTGCAACCCCCGCGGAGTTGGTCAGAACGCCGGCGGGGTGTGCCAGATTCGGTCGATGTACTCCCGCATCGAGCGGTCGGAGGAGAAGAACCCCGACCGAGCCACGTTGAGGATGGCCGACTTCGTCCAGGCCTCGGTGTCGGCGTACGCCTCGTCGACCCGGGTCTGAGCAGCGAGATACGACTCGTAGTCCGCCAACGCCATGAACCGGTCCTCGTGGAGCAGGTTGCCCACGACCGAGGCGTACATCTCCCGGTCGCCGCCGGAGAACGCGCCTTGGGCGATCAGGTCGATGGCTCGCCGCAGGCTCTCGTTGGACTCGTAGTACGAGCTCGGCACGTAACCCTTGGCGTAGAGAGCCTCCACCTCGGGCTCCAGCAGCCCGAAGAGGAAGAAGTTGTCGTCGCCGACGAGCTCACGGATCTCGATGTTGGCGCCGTCGTCGGTGCCGATGGTGAGCGCACCGTTGAGGGCGAACTTCATGTTGCCGGTGCCGGACGCCTCCTTGCCGGCCAACGAGATCTGCTCGGACAGATCGGCGGCCGGGATGACCTTCTCCGCCAGGGTCACGTTGTAGTTCGGCGGGAACATCACCTTCAGTCGGCCCTCGACCCGCTTGTCGGCGTTGACGACCGCTCCGACCCCGTTGATCAGGTGGATGATGTCCTTGGCGATCTTGTAGCCCGGGGCCGCCTTGGCGCCGAAGATGAAGGTGCGTGGGGTGACGTCGGCGGCCTTCACCTCCCCGGAGATGATCCGCTCGTACTCGGTGACGATGTGCAGCAGCTTCAGCGTCTGGCGCTTGTACTCGTGCAGCCGCTTGACCATCACGTCCAGCAGGTGGGTGTCGTCGACGGTGACCCCGTCCCGCTCGACCAGCACCCGGCTCAGCCGACGCTTGTTGTGCGCCTTGACCTCGCGGAAGCGCTCGCGGAACTCCTCGTCCTCGGCGTACGGCTCCAGCTCACGCAGCCGCTCCAGATCCGTCAGCCAGCCCACCCCGATGGCGTCGGTGATCAGCTCCGACAGCGCCGGGTTGGCCAGCCGGACGAACCGGCGCGGGGTGACGCCGTTGGTGACGTTGGTGAACTTGCCCGGGTAGAACTCGTTGAAGTCGGGCAGCACTTTGTCCCGCAGCAGTTGGGAGTGCAGCTCGGCCACCCCGTTGACCTTGGCGCCGGCGACCGTCGCCAGGTAGGCCATCCGCACCGCCCGCTCCGGGAACTCGGCGATGATCGACATCCGTGAGATGCGCAGATGATCACCCGGGTACTGCTCCGCGACCTGCTCGAGGAAATCCTCGTTGATCCGGTAGATGATCTCCAGGTGCCGCGGCAGCAGCCGACCGAGCAGATCGACCGACCAGACCTCCAGCGCCTCGGGCAGCAGGGTGTGGCAGGTGTAGGCGAAGCACTTGCTCGTGATCGCCCAGGCGTCGTCCCACTCCATCTTCTTCTCGTCGACCAGCACCCGCATCAGCTCGGGGACGCCGATCACCGGGTGGGTGTCGTTCAGCTGGAAGATGATGCGGTCGGGCAGCTTGTGCAGGTCGAAGTCGCGCGGCAGCAGGTAGTGCAGCAGGTCGGCGATCGAGGCGGCCACGAAGAAGTACTGCTGCTGCAGCCGCAGCTCCTTGCCCTGGGGGGTGGAGTCCTCGGGATAGAGCACCTTGGAGATGTTTTCGGCGAACGTCTGGGCGCGGACCGCCTCCTCGTAGTCGCCGGAGTTGAAGATCCGCAGGTCGAAGGCGGCGGTGGCCTGCGCCGACCAGAGCCGCAAGGTGTTCACCCGGCCGTTCTGGTAGCCAGGGACCATGTAGTTGTAGGGAACCGCCTTGACGTTCCAGGCCGGCAGCCAGCGGTTGCGCTGCACGCCGTCGTCGTCGGTGTACTTCTCGGTGTGGCCGCCGAACGAGATGGTTTGGGCCGCCTCCGGGTGCGGGAACTCCCAGGGCGAGCCGAGGGCCAGCCAGGAGTCGGCCTCTTCGACCTGGCGACCTTCCACGAAGGTCTGCCGGAAGATGCCGTACTCGTACCGGATCCCGTAGCCGACGCACGGGACGTTCATGGTGGCCAGCGAGTCGATGAAGCAGGCGGCCAGCCGCCCCAGACCGCCGTTGCCCAGGCCCGGCTCCACCTCCTGGGCTCGCAGCGTCGCCAGGTCGATGCCGCACTGGGCCAGACCTTTCTCGACGATCTCGGTCAGCCCGGTGGCCAGCAGCGCGTTGCCCAGCTGCCGGCCGAGGAGGTACTCCGCGGACAGGTAGGCCACGCCCTTGGCCTGGGTCTCGAACTGCCGCCGAAGGGTCTCCAGCCAGCGGGCCATCAGGTAGTGCCGCACCGTCTTGGCCAACGCCAGGTACCGGTCGTTGACCGAGGACGTGGACAGGGCCACACCCTGGCCGAAGTTGAGCTCCCGGAGGTACTCGCGCACAAACCCTTCCACGGAGCTCGGCGGCGAGCCGACCGGAGCAAGGGCAAGAGGGTGGGTGGCCTTGGGCTTCGCAGCCGGGACAGCACCGACTGGCGTGGAGGCCGGTTCGACGGGGAAGTCGTCGTCGGGCGTCGTGCTGGCGTTCTCTGACACGGGGTAACCGTAGCGGCGTCGCGTTACCGTCGTGTGATGCCGGTCGATTCCGGTCGGCCGCAACGCGACCGATCTGTCCAGCTCGCCGCTCGGGAGGGCGGGACCTGGGAGGTGGTGTGCGGGACGCGATCTTTCCCCGAGAATGGTCGCTCGAAGTGTTTGCACTCACCAGGTGAGAGTGCTAAACATGGCGTTAGCACTCTCGGACTGAGAGTGCCACCTCACCAAGCGGTGAGCCCACGCGTCGAGACCCAACGAGGGTCCTGGCGTACGGGCGTCCGTCGCGGGCATCGCTGGCGAGACCCAGAATCTATCCACACCAACGCGCGGGGGCTGCCCCGCTCGCGGGAGGACTCGCGGAGAACATGCCGAAACTCATTCAGTTCAACACCGAGGCACGGCGCGGCCTCGAGCGGGGTATGAACGTCCTCGCCGACGCCGTCAAGGTCACGTTGGGCCCCAAGGGCCGCAACGTCGTGCTGGAGAAGAAGTGGGGTGCCCCGACCATCACCAACGATGGTGTGAGCATCGCCAAGGAGATCGAGCTCGAGGACCCGTACGAGAAGATCGGCGCCGAGCTCGTCAAGGAGGTCGCCAAGAAGACCGACGACGTCGCCGGTGACGGCACCACCACCGCCACCGTGCTGGCCCAGGCCATGGTGCGCGAGGGTCTGCGCAACGTGACCGCCGGCGCGAACCCGATGGCCCTCAAGCGGTGCATCGAGGCTGCCGTGGCCGCGCTGGTCGATCAGCTGGCGGCCACCGCCAAGGACGTGGAGACGAAGGAGCAGATCGCTGCCACCGCCTCCATCTCCGCCGGTGACGCTAGCGTCGGCGAGATCATCGCCGAGGCCATGGACAAGGTCGGCAAGGAAGGCGTCATCACCGTCGACGAGTCGAACACCTTCGGCCTGGAGCTCGAGCTCACCGAGGGCATGCGGTTCGACAAGGGCTACATCTCGCCCTACTTCGTCACCGACACCGAGCGCATGGAGACCGTGCTCGACGATCCGTACATCCTGATCGTCAACTCCAAGGTCTCCAACCTCAAGGAG
>DASQLI010000091.1:0-4593 GCA_035630075.1 Microlunatus sp. | reverse complement strand
TGCGGGCGATGACGATGACGTCGAAGAGCAGGACGCCGATGGTGACGGCGAGGGTGATGCCCCACTCGAGGGTAGTGACCTCCACGGGTCCTCCGATGCTGTCGCTGGACGGCTGACTACGTCGGAGGTCTCTTCCGCCGCGACGCGCGGCCCACGGCCCCGGACCACCCCGGGTACGGGCGATCGTGATGACGAGACCGAGACATTAGGGAGTACTCCCCTCCTGGCGGCCTCATCCTTGCACAGGACGTCAGTTGCCCCCGAACGGGACGCCGAGCTCCCGGAGGCGCTGCTCGCCGCCGTCGAGCGCCGTGAGCACCCAGGCGCCGTCGGGGGTGAGGGTGAACGTGTGCTCGAAGTGGGCCGCCCAACTGCGGTCGGCGGTGCCGACGGTCCACTCGTCGGGGAGCAGCTCGGTGCGGTTGCTGCCGAGCACCACCATCGGCTCGACGGCCAGCGCGAGGCCGCGGACCAGCTTGGGGCCACGCCCCGGCCGCCCGTAGTTGGGCACGTTGGGCGGCTGGTGCATGGCGGAGCCGATGCCGTGGCCGACGTACTCCTGGAGGATCCCCCAGGACCCGCCCGTCGGGTGCGGCTGCGCACGGACGTGGCTCTCGACCGCGTGGGAGATGTCGGTGACCCGACCGCCGAGGCGCGCGGCGGCGATGCCGTGCCACAGCGCCTCCTCGGTCACCCGCATCAGCTCCGCGACGTCGTCGGCCACCTCGCCCACCCCGACGGTGATCGCGGCGTCGCCGTGCCAGCCGTCGACGATGGCGCCGCAGTCGATCGAGATGACGTCGCCGTCGGCGAGCTGCCGGTCTCCGGGGATTCCGTGGACCACCTCGTCGTTGACGGACGCGCAGATCGAGGCGGGGAACGGCGGGTGGCTGTAGCCCTTGAACGACGGGACCGCACCGCTGGAGCGGATGTGGTCCTCGGCGATCCGGTCGAGCTCACCGGTGGTGATCCCGGCGCGTACGGACTCCCGCATCAGCTCCAGGGTGCGCCCGACCACCAGGCCGGCCCTGCGCATGACCTCGATCTGCTCGGGGGTCTTGATCTCGACCCCGCGGTCGGTCCATCCCATCGCCGGCATCCTCCCGGGTTGCGGTTGACTGGTCCCTCACTGGGTTTCGACTCCCATTCGCGAGCTCGCAGGCTCACTCGCGACGTGATCGCTCAACCACCGATGTTCCTCAGTCGTGACTTCGTCACGACTGGGGAACGACGTCCAGGGCGTCGAAGATCCGCTTCGTCACCTGTCCGACCTCGCCCATGCCGTCGAGCTCGATCAGGATCCCGCGCTCCCGGTAGACCTCGATCAGCGGCTCGGTCTGCTCGGCGTAGAGCTGCTGCCGGCGCCGGATGACGTCCTCGGTGTCGTCGGCGCGGCCCTCGGTCTCGGCGCGCTGCACCAGCCGCTGCACCAGCTCCTCGGGGTCGACGGTCAGCACCACGGCGGCGTCGAGGCTGTGGCCGGTGAAGGCGATCATCCCGTCGAGCTCCTCGACCTGCGCGAGCGTGCGCGGGTAGCCGTCGAGCAGGAACCCCGGCTCGGCGTCGGGCTCGTCGATCCGGTTGCGGACCATCTTGTTGGTGACCTCGTCGGGCACGTAGTCACCGGCGTCCATGAAGCGCTTGGCCTCGACGCCCAGCGGGGTGCCCGCGGACACGTTGGCCCGGAAGATGTCGCCGGTGGAGATCGCGGGGATGCCGAAGTGGTCGGCGACGACCTGCGCCTGGGTGCCCTTGCCGGCCCCAGGGGGCCCCATCATGATCAGCCTCATCTACCGGAGGAATCCTTCGTAGTTGCGCTGCTGGAGCTGGCTCTCGATCTGCTTCACCGTGTCGAGGGCGACACCGACCATGATCAGGATGGACGTGCCGCCGAACGGGAAGTTCTGGTTGGCGCCGATGAGCACCAGGGCGATCAGCGGGATCAGGGAGATCAGACCGAGGTAGAGAGCACCGGGCAGCGTGATGCGGGACAGGACGTAGGACAGGTAGTCCTCGGTCGGCTTGCCCGCCCGGATCCCGGGGATGAAGCCGCCGTACTTCTTCATGTTGTCGGCCACCTCTTGCGGGTTGAAGGTGATCGACACGTAGAAGTAGGTGAAGAAGATGATCAGCAGGAAGAAGACCGCCATGTAGAGCGGGTGGTCTCCCTGCACGAAGTACTTGTTGACGAACTGGACCCACGCCGCCGAGCTGGCCTGGTTGAACTGGACCGCCAGCGCAGGCAGGTACATCAGCGACGAGGCGAAGATGACCGGGATGATGCCGGCCTGGTTGACCTTCAACGGGATGTAGGTCGAGGAGCCGCCGAACATCTTGCGCCCGACCATCCTCCGGGCGTACTGCACCGGGATCCGGCGCTGCGCCTGCTCGATGAAGATCACGGCCGCGATGATCACGAGGCCGATCACCATCACGATGCCGAAGACCCACCAGCCCTGGGTGACGCGGACCTGCCACATCGAGCTCGGGAAGGTGGCGACGACCTGGGTGAAGATCAGCAGCGACATGCCGTTGCCGATGCCGTGCTCGGTGATCAGCTCGCCGAGCCACATGATCACGGCCGTGCCGGCGGTCATCGTGATCACCATGACCAGGAAGGTCTGGGTGCTGTCGTCGTGGAGCAGGTTGAGGGTGCAGCCCTGCAGCAGGTTGCCCGAGCGCGCCAGCGCCACGATGCCCGTGGCCTGCAGCAACGCCAGGCCGAGGGTGAGGTAGCGGGTGTACTGGGTGATCTTCGCCTGACCGGCCTGGCCCTCCTTCTTGAGGACCTCCAGCCGCGGGATCACCACCACCAGCAGCTGCAGGATGATGCTGGCCGTGATGTACGGCATGATCCCCAGCGCGAAGATCGTCAGCTGGAGCAGTGCGCCACCGGAGAAGAGGTTGATCAGGCTGTAGAGGCCCTGGTCCTGGACCTGGTTGAGGCAGCTCTGCACGTTGGCGACGTCGACGCCCGGTGCGGGGACCTGGGACCCGAGCCTGAAGATCGCGATGATCAGCAGGACGAACAGCAGCTTGCGCCGCAGGTCCGGAGTCCGGAATGCGTTGGCGAACGCGCTCAGCACGGCTTCTTCTTCCTCCCAGCAGGGTGGGGCACGGGCCCCGATGTCGATGACTGTGTCACCAGCGTCACAGGCGAGACCCGCGACGGCGAGAGGCCCGAGGAAGCCTAACAGGCGACCCGGGCCACTCCTGACGCACACCGGGGCACGGACCCTGATCCTCGTGCAGGATCGCCCGCGCCCCGGCGCATCGTCATCTGGTGCTCAGACGGTGGTGGTGCTCCCGCCCGCAGCCTCGATCTTCTCCTTGGCGGAGCCCGAGAAGGCGTGGGCGGCGACGTCGACCTTGACCGACAGGTCGCCCTGGCCCAGGACCTTCACGAGCTGGTTCTTGCGCACCGCGCCCCGGGCGACGAGCTCGTCGACGGTCACGTCCCCACCCTCGGGGAAGAGCTCGCTGATGCGGTCGAGGTTGACGACCTGGAACTCCACCTTGAACGGGTTCTTGAAGCCCTTGAGCTTCGGCAGCCGCATGTGGATGGGCATCTGGCCACCCTCGAACGCGACCGGGACCTGGTTGCGGGCCTTGGTGCCCTTGGTACCGCGACCGGCGGTCTTGCCCTTGGAGCCCTCACCGCGACCCACACGGGTCTTGGCGGTCTTGGCGCCGGGCGCCGGCCGCAGGTGGTGCAGCTTGAGCGTCATGTCACTCCACCTCCTCGACCGTCACGAGGTGACGGACGGTCTGGACCATGCCCCGGATCTCCGGGCGGTCCTCCTTGACGACCACGTCGCCGATCCGCTTCAGACCGAGGGTCCGCAGCGTCTCGCGCTGGTTGGCCTTGCAGCCGATGGTCGATCGCTTCTGCTGGACCTTGAGCTGCGCCATCAGGCCGACACCTCCTGCGAGACGCCCTCGGGCACCTCGGCGCGGGCCTTCAGCAACGCCGCCGGGGCGACGTCCTCGACGCGCAGGCCACGACGCGCGGCGACCGACTCCGGCTGCTCGAGCATCCGCAGCGCCTCGACGGTCGCGTGCACGATGTTGATCTGGTTGGACGACCCGAGCGACTTGCTCAGGACGTCGTGGATGCCGGCGCACTCCAGGACGGCGCGCACCGGGCCACCCGCGATCACACCGGTACCGGGAGCGGCCGGGCGCAGCAGAACCACGCCGGCGGCCTTCTCGCCCTGCACCGGGTGCGGGATGGTGCCCTGGATCCGCGGGACCCGGAAGAAGTTCTTCTTGGCCTCCTCGACGCCCTTGGCGATGGCGGCGGGGACCTCCTTGGCCTTGCCGTAGCCGACGCCGACGAGACCGTCGCCGTCACCCACGATCACGAGGGCGGTGAAGCTGAAGCGACGACCACCCTTCACGACCTTGGCGACGCGGTTGATCGCGACGACGCGCTCGAGGTACTGGCTCTTCTCCTGCTGGCCACCGCGACCACCGTCGCGGCCACCGCGGCCGCCACCGGCGCGCTGTCCGCGCTGCTGGGATCCGCTCATCAGATAACTCCCTTGAATGTCATGTCTGCCATCAGAAGGTCAGGCCGCCCTCGCGGGCGCC
>DASQLI010000090.1:0-2429 GCA_035630075.1 Microlunatus sp. | reverse complement strand
CCCGGGGGCATGATGGCCGACCTCTTCTGGCCCGGCGACGAACGGGCCGCGACGTCGTTCGAGCATGGTGACTTCCTCGAGAAGATGGTCGAGGTGGAGCGCGCCTGGTTCCGCGTCCTCCAAGGAGCGGGGCTGGCTCCGCAGGTGGCCCACGACGCGCTGGACAGGCTGGTCACCAAGGACGACCTCGCCGAGATCGCCGCGAAGGCTGAGTCGAGTGGCAACCCCGTCGTACCGCTCGTGGCGCTGATGCGAGAACGGCTTGCCGCACGCGACGAGTCGGCTGCCCGATGGCTGCACCGCGGGCTCACCAGCCAGGACGTGCTCGACACCGCGCTGGTCCTCTGCGCCCGGGCCAACCACAGCTCGGTTCTCGCCGATCTCGATCGCCAGGTGGCGGCGCTCTCGGAGCTTGCCGAGCGACACCGGGACGACCTGATGGCCGGACGGACGCTGACCCAGCACGCCGTACCCATCACCTTCGGATTAAAGGCAGCGCAGTGGCTGCAAGGCGTCCTCGATGCACGTGATGACCTGCGCGCGCTCAGGTTCCCCGTCCAGCTGGGAGGCGCAGCCGGCACGATCGCCGCCGTCGCAGAGCTCACCGGTGACGCCGATGCCGCCCAGGCCCTCGTCGCGGATGTCGCGACAGCCCTGGAGCTCGATCCAGCGCCGCCCTGGCACACCAGCCGCGCACCCTTCACGCGGTACGCCGATGCGCTGGTCGGTGCCAACGATGCGTGGGGACACATCGCCAACGACGTCCTGTTGCTGGCCCGGCCGGAGATCGCCGAGCTCGCAGAGCCGGCCGTGGAGGGCCGTGGTGGTTCCTCGACGATGCCGCAGAAGGCCAACCCGGTGCTGTCGCTGCTGATCCGTCGAGCCGCGCTGGCCGCCCCCGGCCACGCAGCACAGCTCCATCTCGCCGCAGCCACCACCGTCGACGAACGACCAGACGGTGCCTGGCACACGGAGTGGTCGGCCCTCGCCGCGCTGTCTCGCCACACCCTGACCGCCGGGTCACAGATGACCGAGCTGCTGGACGGACTGCACGTCGACACCGGGAGGATGGCCGCGGTGGTCAAGCAACAGTCCTCGGCACTGCTGGCCGAGCAGCGCAGCATCCGCGAGCAGTCCGCGGCCGACAGTGACTCAGACGCGGACTTCGACCCCAGCCACTACCTCGGCGCCACTGGCAGGCTGATCGACCAGGTCCTCGCCCGGGCTCGCGGCAACCAGGAGACCTCATGACCGTGCCCACCATCACCGCCGTTCGACTCACCGGGGCGGCCAACCGCGCCGAGCTGCCGCTGCTGGTGCTCGGACCCTCCATCGGGACAACCGCGGCGACACTGTGGACCGAGTGCGCGGCCGGACTGACCGATGCCTTCGATGTCGTTGCGTGGGACCTCCCGGGCCACGGCTACAACCACACCGTGCCCGACGAGTCCTTCACCATGTCCGAGCTGGCCCAGGGCGTGCTCACCGTGCTGGACGAGATCCTCGAGCAACGGGACGAGTTCGGCGGCTCCTTCGCCTATGCCGGCGACTCGGTGGGTGGCTGCGTCGGCCTCCAGCTGTTGCTCGACCACCCGGGTCGGGTCTCCGCAGCAGTTCTCCTCTGCACCGGCGCCAAGATCGGAGAGGGCGCCATGTGGGCCGGCCGAATCGGTCAGGTGAGTCTGTCGGGTACGGCCGTCATGGTCGCCGGGTCCGCCGAGCGATGGTTCGGCCCAGGATTCCTGGACCGCTCACCGAACGAAGGGTCGGCGCTGCTGCACTCGCTGCAGGACACCGATGACCAGGGCTACATCCAGGTGTGCCAGGCGCTCGCGGAGTTCGACGTACGCGACCAGCTCGGAAAGATCGACGCCCCCGTCCTCGCGGTCGCCGGATCGGCCGACGGCGTGACTCCCCCGGAGAGCCTGTCCGAGATTGCCGACGGCGTGCAGCACGGGCTGCTCGTCGAGCTCGACGGGGTCGGACACCAGGCACCCGTCGAGGCCCCCACGGAGGTGGCCCGGCTGATCCGACGCCACGTCCTCGGCAAGGTCGAGCCGGAGGCAACAGCCCCCGGCCCGTCGTACGACGCGGGGATGGCGGTTCGCCGAGAGGTGCTCGGTGACGCGCACGTGGACCGTGCCACGGCCGGCGCGACCGACTTCACCCGGGAGTTCCAGGAGTTCATCACCGAGTACGCCTGGGGCGGCATCTGGACCCGCCCCGGCCTGGACCGACGCAGCCGGTCCCTGATCACGCTCACGGCCCTGATCGCGCGCGGGCACCACGAAGAGCTCGCCCTGCATGTCCGCGCCGCTCGCACCAATGGCCTGACCAACGACGAGATCAAGGAGCTCATCCTGCAGAGCGCCATCTACTGCGGCGTACCCGATGCCAACACGGCGTTCCGGATCGCCCAGGGCGTCCTC
>DASQLI010000089.1:0-2170 GCA_035630075.1 Microlunatus sp. | reverse complement strand
GCCGGCGAGACGATGGCGATCGTCGGGGAGTCCGGCTCGGGCAAGTCGGTCACCTCGCTGGCGATCATGGGACTGCACCCGGAGGCGGCGAAGATCACCGGCTCGATCAAGCTGCACGGCGACGAGCTGCTCGGCCGCAGCGACGAGGCCATGTCCCGGTTGCGCGGCGAAGAGCTGGCGATGATCTTCCAGGACCCGCTGTCGGCGCTGACTCCCGTCTACACCATCGGCGACCAGATCGTCGAGACCATGCAGGTGCACCACTCGATCTCCCGAGCCGATGCTCTGAACCGGGCCGTCGAGCTGTTGGACCTGGTCGGCATCCCCAACCCCCGGCTTCGGGTGAAGTCCTTCCCGCACGAGTTCTCCGGGGGTATGCGGCAGCGGGCCATGATCGCCATGGCCATCGCCAACGACCCCGACGTGATCATCGCCGACGAGCCGACCACGGCGCTGGACGTGACCATCCAGGCGCAGGTCCTGGAGGTGCTCAAGAAGGCGCAGCAGGAGACGGGTGCCGCAGTGATCATGATCACTCACGACCTCGGCGTGGTGGCCGGCATCGCCGATCGGGTCACGGTCATGTACGCCGGTCGTCCGGTCGAGCAGGGCTCGGTGGACGAGATCTTCAGCACCCCGCGGATGCCGTACACCATCGGGCTGCTGGGCGCCGTCCCGCGGCTGGACGCCCAGGACAAGGAGGCGTTGGCCACGCTCGAGGGGAACCCGCCGTCGGTGGTCAACCTGCCGCCGGGCTGCCCGTTCGAGCCACGCTGCCCGATGTCGACGCCGGCCTGCACGACCGACGAGCCGCCGCTGGCGCCCACCGACCAGCCGGGCCACTCGGCCGCGTGCATCTACTCGGCCCGGATCGCCAAGGACAAGCTGGACTACGCCGACATCTTCCCGGTGCCGGAGATCCCCGCCTCGCCGATCGAACGCATCCCCCGCGACCAGCGCCAGACCGTGCTCCAGCTGGACGACATGAAGCGTCATTACCCCCTGATGAAGGGCGCGGTGATCCGTCGTCGGGTCGGCACCGTGTACGCCGTCGACGGGATCGACCTGGAGGTCAAGGAGGGCGAGACCCTCGGCCTCGTCGGCGAGTCCGGCTGCGGCAAGAGCACCACGCTGCTGGAGATCTTGAACCTCAAGCCGCCGACGGAGGGACGGATCGCGGTGCTCGGCCGTGACGTCGGCTCGCTGGAGCGTCGGGAGCGCCAGCAGATGCGTCGCGACCTCCAGGTGGTGTTCCAGGACCCGATGGCCTCGCTCGATCCGCGGATGCCGGTGTTCGACCTGATCGCCGAGCCGCTCGGTGTGTTCAAGTACAGCGCCAAGGCCACCGAGGACCGGGTCAACGAGCTGCTCCGCCTGGTCGGACTGGAGCCGTCGTTCGCCAGTCGGTATCCCCAGCAGTTCTCCGGTGGGCAGCGGCAGCGGATCGGCATCGCCCGAGCCCTCGCGCTGGAGCCGAAGGTGATCGTGCTGGATGAGCCGGTGTCTGCGCTGGACGTCTCCATCCAGGCCGGGGTGATCAACCTGCTGGACGAGCTGAAGGCGAAGCTCGACCTGTCGTACCTGTTCGTCGCCCATGACCTGGCCGTGATCCGGCACATCGCCGACCGGGTCGCCGTGATGTACCTGGGCAAGATCGTCGAGATCGGCGACGTGGCCAGCGTCTACGACCACCCCACCCACCCGTACACGCAGGCCCTGCTGTCGGCCATCCCGATCCCGGATCCGGTCAAGGAACGCAGCCGGACGCGGATCCTGTTGCACGGCGACCTGCCCAGCCCGGCGAACCCGCCGTCCGGCTGCCGGTTCCGGACCCGCTGCTTCAAGTTCGACACCCTGACCGAGACGCAGCGCGAGCTCTGCATCAGCCAGGTACCGCAGCTGCTGCCGGTGGTCGACGGCGACCACACGTCGGCTTGTCATTACAACGAGGAGCGCGCTGTCGTCTAGCCGCTTCGCTCGCACAGCAGGACATCGTTAGGAGGATGTGACCCCCATGATCGTGGATATCGTTCCATGGCCCGTCGTAAGGTCATTTGGTCCGGGTTCGCCCGGCGACATCGAAACTTCTCTGGAGGCAATGTGAAAGCACGCAAGATCTTGGTGGCACCAGCCATCGCCGGGCTGCTCGTTCTGAGCGCTTGCGGCGGCG
>DASQLI010000088.1:0-21353 GCA_035630075.1 Microlunatus sp. | reverse complement strand
GGCAGCGGGTGGCCACCGAGATCGACGGCGAGCTTCACGATCGCGATGCGGGGATGTTCGAGGGTGATCGGCTTCGGCAGAACGCATTGGTCCTGCGCGGCTGGATCGTCCTGCGGTTCACCTGGCGGATGCTGACTGAGTGCTCGGACTATGTGGTGAGCACGACTCGTGAGGCGCTCGCGGTCGCGGACCGTTGCCGATGACAAGGAGGTTTGCTGGCGAGGAATGGCAGATTCGCGTCGCGACTGAGCGCTCAGAGGCCTGACGCGCCGTGATGGCCGCTGGTCACAGCTGATATATCTCGCCCGATCGCCGTCGCAGTGCCAGATCGTGGCGGCAGTCCGGCCAGGACGCCACATCAGCCGCGGGGCACCTTGAACGCCACCAGCTCGGCCCGTCCGGTCGCTGCGTCAGCCCAGGAGCCGGCAAGTCGCAGCACGGCCAGTCCTGCGGTGGGGTACTTGGCGTCCATCCGCGCCCACGCCTGGTGCGGCTCCGGCCGGGCGCCGAGGGACTCCGCCAGGCCGGGCAGGCCCGGTCCGTGGCCGACCAGCATCAGGCTGCCGATCTCGTCAGGTGCCTGCTGGACCAGGTCCAGCAAGCGTGCGACGGACGCCTCGTAGATCGCGTCGACGTGGCGCACCTCGCCGGCCTGGGCGCCGGCGGCCGCGGCCCGCTGCCAGGTCTGCCGAGCGCGTACGGCGGTGGAGCACAGCACCAGGTCCGGCCGCCAGCCGCGGTCGGCGAGCAGGCGCCCGGCGGCCCGGGCGTCCCGGATGCCTCGGGCGGCCAACGGACGCTCGTGATCGGCCAACGGCTCGTCCCAGGACGACTTGGCGTGACGGAGCAGGTAGAGCGTGTGATCGGTCATGTGCGGAGCCTCTCGGAAGTGCAGGAGCGATGTCGGGCGACTCGCTTTTCGTCGTCCGAGATCGCGACGAACGAGCGGGATGCGCGAAGCGTCATGGCCGCGGAGCGCGGAGCGCGACAGATGACCTCGGTCATGTGCGGAGCCTCTCGGGAGTGCAGCAGCGCTCGGTCATCCCGGTCCTCGTGGTCAAAGCGAGCCCGTCGATCCTTGCGCTGTGGCCCGCACCACGCCCGTGCACGCCTGGGCCCTAGGCTCCGCAGTATGCCGACCGCCCCGGATCGTCGCCAGGTCAGGCACCCTGCTGCCGGTGCTGTCCTGGTCGCGGTCGCCGCTGTCCTCCTGGTGTCGGGCTGCGGCCGGGTCACCCCACCGATGAACCCGACCGGCACCGGTACTCCCAGCGGGGGCCCGTCCGCCAGCGGTTCGGGCTCGGCCAGCCCGGACCTGACCGCGAGTCCTGGTGCGACCCCCGACCCGAGTACGACACCCGGCGGCACAGCCACGCCCGGCGGGACGGCCACTCCCAGCGGCAGCGTGGCACCGGTGTCCTGCACGTCGGTGACGCCGATCCGGATCGAGCGGTCGACGGTCGAGCCACGCCGTACGACCGAGGTCGTCACTGTGGTGTCCGACGGCCGCAACCTCACGCCGGGCACGCGGGAGCAGACCGAGTTCGCGGCGCCGGAACTGACCGCGCCCGACGGCGTCACCACGATCACCGACGAGGCGACCCTGACCAAGATCGCCGACCTGATCGAGAGCTCGTCGAAGAACGCCGTGCTCCTCACCCGACCCGACCCGCCGGACACCGGCGTCGACACCAACAGGCGTCCGTACAACGCGACCGGCACCTATGTGCTCTACAACGCCTCCGGCGTCCTCAGCTCGGATGTCGTCGTCGACTGCTCGGGGCAGGAACAACGCTGGCGCTTCACCGCAGAGGCCGACAACACCGTCGGCACGATCAACTGCGCGGTGGAGCCGCCCAAGGGCAACGCGGTGGCCCGCCAGGTCTACGGCAGCTTCTGTTGACGGCCGGCTCAGGCGTCGCCTGAGCCGTCACCGCCCTTGCCGTCACCCTTACCGCCCTTACCGCCCTTACCGCCCTTGCCGCCAGCGGGCAGACCGTCCCAGATCTCTTTGCACTCGGGGCAGACCGGGAACCGCTGGGGGTCCCGACTGGGCACCCACACCTTGCCGCAGAGCGCCACCACCGGCGTACCCATCACCATCGCGTCGGTGAGCTTGTCCTTCGGCACGTAGTGGGAGAACCGCTCGTGATCGCCGTCGTCGACCTTGAACTCGGTCCGTTCGTCGAGGATCGTCTCCGCACCGGGGCTGAGCTGCTGCTGGGTCACCCGGCCAGTCTAGGAAACCGGCCGCGTACGCGGTAGCCACCATCGTCCCAATGCCCGAGTTGTCAGACGCCGCGTGGCTCGAGCGACCACCGAATCTGACAACTCGATGGGTGGGGTGGTGGGATAGGCCGGATGTCCACCGACCACCCCGCCCCGGAAACCGGAACCGACGCCACGCCGCCGCGAGCTCCAGGTGCTGCGCCGGTATCCCGGCGCGCCCTGGCCATCGGCATCTGCACCACAGTCGTCGCCATCGCGTTCGAGTCGATCGCGGTGGCCACGGCGATGCCAGTCGCGGCCCGGGCCCTCAACGGCTTGGACTACTACGCGTGGGCCTTCTCGGCGTTCGTCATCGGGATGCTGTTCGCCACGGTCGTGGCCGGCCGGCTGAGCGACCGGATCGGCCCCGGGAAGCCGTTGTTCGTCGGGATGGCGATCTTCGCCGCCGGACTGGTCGTGGCCGGCACCGCCGAGCACATGCTCCAGCTGATCGGTGGTCGGCTGGTCCAGGGTCTGGGCAGCGGGGTGATGAACACGGCGGCGTTCGTGGTCATCGCGCACGCTTTCGACGCCCGCCAGCGGCCGCGGATGTTCACCTACATCTCGACGGCCTGGGTGCTGCCGGCGTTCGTCGGCCCGCCGATCTCAGCCTGGCTGACCGAGACGTTGAGCTGGCACTGGGTGTTCTTCGCCGTGCTGCCACTGGTGGCCTTCGGGGCCGCTGTCTCCGCCCCGAGCGTGATCACCCTGATCCGGACCTTCACCCCGCCGCCGGACCGTCCCGACAAGGCGAAGCCGGCACCGTTGTGGGCCGCTGGGGTGGTGGCGCTGGCGGCGGCGGCGATCCAGCTGGCCGGACAGCGCCTGGACCTGTCGTCGCTGGTGCTGTTCGGCGCGGGTCTGGCGGGCTTGCTGGTGGCTCTGCCGCGGCTGATGCCGCCGGGCTTCCTGCGCTGGCGGCGCGGGATCACGGCGGTCATCTGGGTGCGTGCGCTGCTGCCCGGTGCGTTCTTCGGCTCCGAGGCCTTCCTGCCGCTGATGCTGGTCGAGCAGCGGAAGGTGCCGCTGGTGGTGGCGGGCGCGATGCTCACCGTCGGTGCCATCGGGTGGACGACCGCATCCTGGCTGCAGTCCCAGTCCTGGTTGCCGATCCGGCGTGACCGGCTGGTCACGTACGGGACGTTGTCGGTCACCCTCGGCATCGCCGTGACCCTCGTGGTGGCCGTGCTGCCGGGGCTGTGGTTCGGGATCGTCGGGGTGGGGTGGCTGTTCGCCGGGTTCGGGATGGGGCTGGCCACGGCCAGCACCGGGTTGGCGGTGATGACCTTGACCCCGGCGGCCGAGCAGGGTCGCAACGGTGCCTCGCTGAACGTGGGCGACGCCCTGGGCTCGGGGATCTTCGTCGGCATCAGCGGATCGATCTTCGCAGCGCTGCACGGCACCGGGAACCTCTCGCTCACCTTCGGTGCGCTGCTGGCGGCGATGATCGTGGTCGGGCTGCTCGCGACGGCCAGCTCGCTGCGGATCGGACCGGTCCGCAACGACTCGTACGCCCGCTGAGGACCCGACGTGTCAGCGGCGGAGGTGACCACGACGACCACGCGATCGGACGACTCGGCGAGTGCGGACGCGGGCGTGGCGGATGCCCGAACCCGTCGCCGGCCGCAACTACACTCGCGCCGGTGACCAGCCAGCCCGATCCCGTCCCGGCGCCCGAGCTGACCACCACTGGGCTGACCACCACTGGGCTGACCACGACCGGGCTGCCGCCGGCCTTCCCGGACCGGGCCGCCTGGGGCACCGCCACCAAGCTGCGAGCCTGGCAGTCGGCTGCTCTCGAGCGGTACTTCGCGACGTCCCAGCGGGACTTCCTGGCCGTCGCCACCCCCGGTGCCGGCAAGACCTCGTTCGCGCTGACCGTCGCGTCGAACCTGCTGGCCAGGCGGCTGGTGGACCGGATCGTCATCGTCGCGCCGACCGAGCACCTGAAGACCCAGTGGGCCGAGGCCGCCGCCCGGGCCGGCATCGCCATCGACCCGCAGTTCGGCGTCCGGCAGGGCAAGGCGGCCAAGGACTTCAACGGGATCGCGCTGACGTACGCGGGCGTGGCCGCCAACCCGCTGGCCCTACGGATCCGGGTCGAGGGGTTCAAGACGCTGGTGATCTTGGACGAGGTCCACCACGCCGGTGACGCGCTGTCCTGGGGCGAGTCGGTGCGGGAGGCGTTCGACCCGGCGACCCGGCGGCTGATGCTGACCGGTACGCCGTTCCGGTCCGACACCAACCCGATCCCGTTCGTCCGCTACGAGCCCACCGGGGACGGGGGACTGCGGTCGGCCGCGGACTTCAGCTACGGGTACGCGGAGGCGCTGGCCGACACCATCGTCCGGCCGGTGCTGTTCCTGGCGTACTCCGGTGAGATGCAGTGGCGGACCGGCGCCGGGGACGAGGTCAACGCCCGACTCGGAGGGCCGCTGACCAAGGACCTGGCCGCGCAGGCGCTGCGAACGGCCCTGGACCCGCACGGCTCCTGGATCACCGCCGTCCTGCAGGCCGCCGACACCCGGCTGACCGAGGTGCGTACCCACATGCCCGATGCCGGCGGGCTGGTGATCGCGACCGACCAGGCGAGTGCCCGGGCGTACGCGGACCTACTCCAGGCGCTCACCAAGCAGGCGCCGGTCGTGGTGCTCAGCGACGATGCCGGAGCGGGCAAGAAGATCACCAGGTTCGCCGAGGGCGACCAGCGCTGGATGGTCGCGGTGCGGATGGTGTCGGAGGGCGTGGACGTGCCGCGACTGGCGGTCGGTGTGTACGCGACCACGACCTCGACCCCCTTGTTCTTCGCCCAGGCGGTGGGTCGGTTCGTCCGGGCGCGATCACGCGGGGAGACGGCGTCGGTGTTCGTGCCGAGCGTGCCGTCGCTGCTGAGCTTCGCCGCCGAGATGGAACGCGAACGTGACCACGTCCTGGCCCCGAAGGGTGAGCCGGACGAGGCGGCGCTGCTGGCGGCGGCGGAGCGGACCGAGACCGAGGCCGACCTGCCGGAGGGCACCTTCGCCGCGCTGGGGAGCGAGGCCGACTTCGACCGGGTGGTCTTCGACGGCGCCGACTTCGGGCTGACCACGCAGTCCGGCAGTGCCGAGGAGCAGGACTACCTCGGGCTACCAGGGCTGCTGGAACCCGATCAGGTCAAGGACCTGCTCCGTCGCCGACAGGCCGACCACGCTCAGCGGGCGCCGCGGCCGACACACGCCCGCAGCACCCACCAGGTGCTCCGTGATCTCCGCAGGGAGCTGAACGGCCTGGTCGCCGCCTGGCACCACCGCACCGAGACCCCGCACGGGGTGATCCACGCCGAGCTGCGATCGGCCTGCGGAGGACCGCCGTCGGCGGTGGCCAGTGCCGAGGAGCTGCAGCAGCGGATCGACCACATCCGGCACTGGGCGGTCACCCGCCCCCAGACCCGCTGACGGGTCTTGGTTACAGGCTCAGCCCGATCACGAGGGCCAGGAAAGCAGCGAAGAGCAGGATCGCCAGCACTGTCATGGCGATGTAGAACGCCGAGGACCGACCGGTACGGACGGGCTCGGGCGATGCCGCCGGTGGAGCTGGCAGCGGTGGGACCTGAGGCGCGTACGCCGGCACCTGAGGCTCGGCGGCGGCTCTCTCCCGCGGCGGCTGTCCCTGCATCTCGGCCGCCAGCTGGTCGAAGGCGTCAGCCAGGATCGCGGCGCTCGGCGGTCGCAGGTGCGGATCGGTGGCCAGGCCGGAGGTGAACAGGCCGTCCAGGGTCGCCGGGGCACCGAGCGACTTCGCCAGAGGCGGCGGCCCGACGTCGGCCGGCCGAGCGGTCAGGTCGGCGACCCGCTCCACCCGGAACGGCGGCGCGCCGGTCAGCAGCGCGTACGCCACCGCGCACAGGGCGTAGACGTCCGCGCGGTGGTCGACGACGCCGCCGCTGGCCTGCTCGGGCGCCATGTAGGACGGCGTGCCGACGATCATCGCCCCGGCGGAGGAGTCGAGAACGGAGCGGGCGACGCCGAGATCGGCGACCACCACGGCCAGCGAGCCATCGGGACGCCGGCTGAGGAGCAGGTTGCCGGGGGTGACATCGCGGTGGACCAGATGGTGCCGGTGCAGCACGTCCAGCCCGCGAGCGGCCTCGGCGCACAGCTGCAGCGCCTCAGCCGGCGGCAGCGCCGAGCGTCGCAGATCCTCCAGGGTGCCGGCGTCCAGGTACTCCATGACGAAGTACGGGCGGCCGTCGTCGAGCGTGCCGATGTCGTACACGTGGACCACGCGGCGATCCCGGACCCGACGCAGGAAGCGAGCCTCGGACACGAAGCGCTCCCGGATGTGGTCGTCGACGGCCCAGTTGTCGGCCAGCACCTTGATCGCGACGTCGACCTCGAACTCGGGGTCGCGGCCGAGCCAGACGCTCGCGAACGCGCCGGCCCCGAGCCGACGGCTGACGGGGTAGCGGCCGATCTGGCTCGGTCCACCGCCGGCCCGCGACGTGGTGGTCGGCTCCGTCATCGGCGCCCGCTGCCGCACGCGAGCCCCGACTCCGCGGGTGCTGCATCCCCCGCGGAGTCGAGCACCGGAGTGCGGTTGTCCCCGAACACCGACTTCGCGGGTGTTGCATCCCGCGCGAAGTCGGGGTGGGCGAGGGCTTGATCGAGCGGAGTCACGCCTGCTCCGCGGCCACCAGCGGCCCGGTCCGGTAGGGGATGGCCTCCGAGAGACCGATCAGCGTCGAGGAGCGGACCACCCGCTCCTCGCTCACCATCAGGTCGATGACCCGTTGCAGGTCGGCGTTGCTGTGGGCCACGATCCGACACCATAGGTCCCCGCTGCCGGTGATGGTCCAGCACTCCAGCACCTCCGGGATGGCGGTGAGGTGCCGGGTCAGCAGCTCGCGGCCGGAGTGCTGCGCGATCTGGATGGTGACAAAGGCGGTCACCCCGTAGCCGATCGCCGCCGGTGAGATGTCAGGGCCCCAACCGGTGATCACCCCAGTGCGCTCCATCCGGTCGAGCCGGGCCTGGACGGTGCCGCGGGCGACTCGGAGCCGCCGGCTGGCCTCGAGCACGCCGATCCGCGGCTCGGCGGCGAACAGGGCGACGATGTCGCGATCGAGCCGATCCAGTGTGACGGGTGTCTCAGTGGTCATCCTGTGCCTCTCGCCGAACTGCGCCTGGTGCTGAGATGGTCAGATTGACCAGTGTGTCACGAGCTGATTGCGCAGATTGCCAACCGTCCGCACGATTCGATCATGACTGATGTCCTCACCGATGCCGTGCTGACCAACGAAGAGAAGCTCGCTCACCTCGACGCCGAGCAGCTGCGCCGGCTGGTGGGCCTGGTGGAGTACGACGCGTCTGGCGATCCGTTCCCGGTGACCGGGTGGGACGCCGTGGTGTGGATCGTCGGCAACGCCACTCAGACCGCCCTGCACTATCGCACCGCGTACGGGATGCGGCTGGTCGCCTACGCCGGCCCCGAGACCGGCGAGCGGGACCACAAGGCATACGTGCTCACCTCGGGCGGCTGCCGGTTCGTGATCAAGGGTGGGGTGGCGCCGGACAGCCCGCTGCACGAGCACCACCGTCGGCACGGTGACGGCGTGTCCGACATCAGTCTCGAGGTGCCCGACGTGGACGTCTGCATCGCCCACGCTCGCCAGGTCGGGGCCCAGATCCTGGTCGAGCCGCACGAGGTGAGCGACGAGCACGGCACGGTCCGGATGGCCACCATCGCTGCGTACGGGGACACCGTGCACACCCTGGTCGACCGGTCCCGGTACTCCGGCCCGTACCTGCCGGGCTATGTGGCGTACGACGACCGGCTGGCCGCCGCGCGCACCCCCATCTTCCAGGCCCTGGATCACGTTGTCGGCAACGTCGAGCTCGGTCGGATGGACGCGTGGGTGGACTTCTATCACCGGGTGATGGGCTTCACGAACATGGCCGAGTTCATCGGCGACGACATCGCCACCGACTACTCCGCGCTGATGAGCAAGGTCGTGGCCAGTGGCAACCACCGGGTCAAGTTCCCTCTGAACGAGCCGGCGATCGCCAAGAGGAAGAGCCAGATCGACGAGTTCCTGGAGTTCTACGACGGCCCGGGAGCCCAGCACCTGGCGCTCGCCACCGATGACATCGTCGCTGCGGTCGACACGCTCCGAGCCGCCGGGGTGGAGTTCTTGGACACGCCGGACTCCTACTACACCGACCCCGAGCTGCGGGCTCGGATCGGTGAGGTCCGGGTGCCGATCGAGACGCTGCAGCAGCGCGGCATCCTGGTCGACCGGGATGAGGACGGCTATCTGCTGCAGATCTTCACCCGGCCGATCGGCGACCGTCCGACCGTTTTCTTCGAGCTGATCGAACGGCACGGGTCCCTCGGCTTCGGCAAGGGCAACTTCAAGGCGCTGTTCGAGGCGATCGAGCGGGAGCAGGAGCGACGCGGGAATCTCTGAACGGTGCGAGGTTCGCGTCGTGGTCCACCTAGATTAGGAGCGTGTCGTCTGAGATCCCTGTAGGTTCGCCCCCGGTTCCACCGGGCCGCCATGCCGCGCCCAGCGGCTGGTACCCCGACCCGGTCAACCCGGCCAACGAGCGCTACTGGGACGGCTGGCAGTGGTCTCGCAACACCCGACCGAGCGACAACCCGGCCGCCACCGGACAAGCCGTCGGTTCCAGCCAGCCCTACGGCCAGCCGTATGCGCAGGTACCGGGGCAGCAGTCCTACGGGTCCAACCCGTACGCACCGAACCAGTACGGGCAGCCCTACCCGAACCAGGCCGTCCCGCAGCCATACGGGGTCAAGCCCGTCCCCACCACGGCCGACGGTGTGCCCCTCGCAGGTTGGTGGTGGCGGGCGCTGGCTGTCGTCATCGACGCCTTCATCGTGGGCACCGTCTCCTCGCTGCTCACCTTCCCCATCTACCGCCGAATGGTGCAGGCGTTCACCGACTACATCACGGCGGCCTTCGAGGCCGCCGGCAGCGGCCGGCCGATTCCCCCGCAGCCCGCCGTCGCGGACATGATCTCGGCCAATGACCAGCTCATCCTGCTGCTGGTCGGCCTGGTGGTGCACTCCCTCTACATCATGCTGTTCCTCCGCTGGCGCGGCGCGACGCCCGGCAAGATGGCCGTCGGGCTACGGGTGGTGCCGGTCGACGAGGGCCGCAGTACCGCCAAGCTGACCTGGTCCGCGGTGACCATCCGGGCGCTCTTCTGGACCGTTCCGAATCTGTGGCCGATGCTCATCGTGGTCCGGGTGATCGACGTCCTGATGCCGCTGTGGAACCCGAAGCGCCAAGCGCTGCACGACGTGGTGGCCAAGACCCAGGTCGTGAAGATCAGGTAGCTGCTGCTGGCTCATCGAAGGAATCAGCCAGCAGCTACGACGGCGCCGGCGCGATACGACCCGCTACGGCACCCAACCGGACCAGTCCACCGTCGGTGCCGCGCGCCCGACCCCGCAGCACCACCTCGTCGCCGTCGGCCAGGAAGGTGCGCTCCTCGCCGCCCAGCAGTAGCGGCTCCGACCCGTTCCAGGTCAGCTCCAGCAGCGATCCGCGCTGGTCCTGCCCCGGCCCGGAGATCGTGCCCGAGCCCAGCAGGTCCCCGGTGCGCAGCGATGCGCCGTTGCTGGTCAGGTGGGCGACCATCTGGGCAGGGGAGTAGTACATGGCCGCGTACGGACAGGTGCTGACCAGGTAGCCGTTCAGCCACACCTCGACCTCGATCGCGAACCCGTACGCATCCCCCTGCAGGTAGTCCAGCAGTGGCGGCTGCTGCGGTGGCAGTGGGCAGCGCGCCGCGTCCAGAGCGGCCAGCGGCAGGACCCAGGCCGAGATCGAGGTGGCGAAGCTCTTGCCGAGGAAGGGTCCGAGCGGCACGTACTCCCAGGACTGCAGGTCCCGGGCCGACCAGTCGTTCAAGATCACCATCCCGAACACGTGGTCGGCGAACGCGTCGACCCCCACCGCGGTGCCCTGCCCGGAGCCGACTCCGACCACGAAGCCGAGCTCAGCCTCGATGTCCAGTCGACGGCTCGGGCCGAAGGTGGGCGCGTCGGCGTCGGGGGCCTTGCGCTGACCGTTGGGACGGACGACCGGTGTGCCGCTCGGCACCACCGTCCCAGCCCGGCCGTGGTAGCCGATCGGCTGGTGCTTCCAGTTGGGCGTCAGCGGCTCGCCTCCAGGTCGGAAGATCTTGCCCACGTTGGACGCGTGGTGCTCGCTGGCGTAGAAGTCGACGTAGTCGGCCACCTCGATCGGTAGGTGCATCGAGACGGCGTCGGCCGGGAGCAGATGTGGCTCGACCAGGTCGCGACCCGACTCCTCGTCGAGCAGCGCCTGCAGCAGCTGCCGGGCCTCGGCCCACGCGTCCGGCCCGAGGGACATCAGCGGGTTCAGGCTGGGCTGCAGGAACACCTCGCCCTCCAGTCCGGCCGACGCGGCCATGCCGGCCAGATCGAGCACCCGATCCCCGATGGCCACTCCGACGCGGCGGGCGCCCCGGTCGGAGGGGATCCCACCGTCGGTGGAGAAGATCCCGTACGGCAGCTCCTCGACCCCGAACGGCGCACCCGGCGCTACCTCGAACCAGGTCACGAGGTGCCCTCCGGAGCGGCGAGCAGACCCAGCGTGACCAGGTCGTCGATCGGGTCGGTGACCCCGCAGCACCCGAAGCTGCGGAACCGGCGACGCACCCGGGTGACGGTGGCGTCGTCCCAGCCCTGCAGAGCGGCGAAGATACGCCCGGGATCGTCGAGGCGGAGCAGGTCGGCGGCCGCGGCAGCTCCGGCGCCGTCGACCAAGGCCTCGACAGCCATCAGCAGGGTGACGAAGCCGTGCTGGTGCAGCGTCTCGCCACGCTCGTTCGTCACCCGGTTCGGCCAGCCGCGGTGCAGGCCGGCGGTGGCCTTGAACGGGAGATCGGCCTCGATCAGCTCCGACAGCTGCTGGGCGAGCTGGTCGGCCGTGGGGTAGGCGTCGGGCTCCAGTCCACCGGTGCGGATCTTGCCGTTGAGGCCGGCGCCCTCGACCACCTCGATGGCGGCGACCCAGCCGTGCCGGAACGGCAGCTCGACGAACACCATCACCTCGTCCGGGTCGAGCTCCTGCGCGGCCGCCACCACCCGCTCCGCGTTACCGGCCAGGTCGTCGAGGTCGCGAAGGGCGATTTCGGCGCCCCTGACAGCGATCCCGGGCAGGTCGCGACGAGCGAGTGCCACCAACCCACCGGCGCCGCCGGTGATCACCACGCTGACCTCGATCGGCTCATCGGTGGTCGACGAAGCGGCCCGAGACACCTGGGCCAGCTCGGTGTCGGGCACGACCAGCGGTCCGATCATCGGGGCGTACCACGCGGACCGGTGCTCCCGGTGTCGTCGTACGGCGTCGGGCACGCTGGCGTTGCCGGGTGGAAACACGGCGGCATCGTCGACCAGTCCGTCGAACAGTGCATTCATGGCGCCCACGCCAGCACAATAGGCCCGTGGAACCAGAGGTGCCCCGCGGCGATGCTGTCGACTACACACTCAGCGACGTCGAGCAGCAGCTCGGTCGGGTCCGCGCCGCCTGCCTGGCCCTGCCGCAGAGCTCGGAGCGGCCCAGCCATGGCGGTCCGGCCTTCTTCATCCGGGAGAAGAAGTGCTTCGTGATGTTCCTCGACGACCACCACGAGGACGGGCGGCTGGCCATCTGGTGCGCGGCTCCGGAGGGCGTCCAGGCCCAGATGGTCGAGACCGAGCGTGATCGATTCTTCCGCCCCCCGTACGTCGGCCACCGCGGCTGGCTGGGTGTTCACCTGCTGACGGTCGCCGACGCCGAGCTGGCGGCCATCGTCACCGAGGCGTTCCGTACGGTCGCGCCGCCCACCGTGCTGCGCGAGCTCGACAACGGCTGACCGGAGGACGCCCGTCAGAAGACGCGGCCGAGCACCGGGATCACGATCGAGACGACGAGGACGGCGCCGACCCGGGGCGCCCAATGGCGGGCGGGCGACGGCGGCGCCGGTACGAGAGTCAACGGGTCCTGGGTGGCCGGATCAGGTGTCCGCGGCTCGCTCACCCACGCCGCCAGACCCGGTCCGAGCAGCGCCGCACCCGCGTTGGGACTGCCGTCGCCCAGCACCAGCGGCGCGATGACGAGCGCGATCGTGAGGAGCGCGAACCACCAGCCCAGCCGGAGGCGCCAGGCGATCACCGTCAACGCCATCGCTGCCACCAGTGCCGCCGCCAGCATCCCGTACACGAACCAACCGAGGCACCGAAAGCCCTCGCCGGTGCACTGGCCGGCTGCCAACCAACCGATCCCGAGAACCGGCAGGCCACACAGCAGCGCCAGAGCCGTGGCGAGACAGCCGAGCAGCACCCGCTGCAGATCACGCGGCGCGGCGCGTCGGAGGGATGAGGTCAGGTCGGTCGACGGTGGCGTCGACGGTGTCGGCATGATCCCCATCCTGGTGCACGACGCAGACAGAGCGGGCAGCCGTGGCCGTCACCCCAACCGCGGCCCGCGCGTGAGCAGGTCTGGTCACCGCCAGACCGCTGGCCGCCAGGAGGGTGCCGGCGCCGAGCACCGCAGCTACGGTGAGCGGTTCGCCCAGGAAGACCGCGGCGGCGGCACCCACCACCGGCTCCAGGGTCAGCAGGATCGCCGTGGTGGTGGCGTCGACCCGGGTCTGAGCCCAGGTGACGGCGAGAAAGGCTGCCGCGGTGGCCACGGCACCGAGGTAGAGCACCCGTCCCAGAGTCGCCGGGTCGGGTAGCCGCAGGTCCTCGCCAGAGATCGCGCCGACCAGCAGGGCCAGTGCCGCGGCGGTCGTCATCTGCACGAGGGTGCTCGCGTGCACCCGATCGACTCGGACCCAGCGACTCAGTCCACAGAGGTGGATGGCCCACAGCAGCGCCGCGACCATGATCAACAACGCTCCGCCGCCGACGCTGGTGCCGCGCAGGGTGAGCAACGCGAGCCCGGCCAGCGCCAGCACGACCGCGAGCAGCGTTCGGCGAGCCGGCCGCTGACGTAGCCACAGCCAGGTCACCACCGGAGTGAAGACGACCGTGGAGCCGACGATGAAGGCCGCGGCCACCACCGACGTGGTCCGCATCCCGTACGCACAGAGCAGGAATCCCAGCCCCAGCGGCAGACCGAGCACCGCGCCGCTGAGCAGCGTCCGCCGGTCCATGATCACGAACGCTCGAGGCCGGAGCAGCGCCAGCCCGGCGGCGGCGATGCCGAACCGCCAACCGACCAGGGTCCCGGGCGAGATGTCGGCCAGTCCGTCCTTGATCACCACGAAGCTCAGCCCCCAGGCCACAGCCACGGCCACGAGTGCGGCGACCACGGCCGCGCCCGGTCCGGCGCTCCGCATCGGACGGTCGAGCGGGCGTGCAGCAGTCGCCACCCACTGCGCCAGCTGTCCGCTCACGATTCCCGACCCCGATCCGCTCCACCCATGCCAGAGCGGTGGCGGCCACGGTTGATACCGGTCGGCGGGGACTGCTCCGAGCCGGCGCGGATACTGTGAGGCATGGCCTTCTACCGCAGCGTTGGGGAGATTCCGCCGAAGCGTCACACCGTCTTCCGCCAGCTGGACGGGAGGCTCTACGCCGAAGAGCTGATGGGGGAGGAAGGCTTCTCCTCCGACTCCTCCCTGCTCTACCACCGGGGGATCCCGTCGGCGATGAGCGGTGCCCAGGCCTGGGGACTACCGGATCAGACGACCGTGCCCAACCACCCCTTGCGTCCGCTGCACCTGCGGCTGCCGGAGCTGTTCGCCACTCACCGTCCGCAGGAGGTTGAACTTGTGACGGGTCGGGTCCTGGTGCTCGGCAACGCCGACGTACGGATCAGCTACGTGGTGGGTTCCAAGCCCTCACCCCTCTACCGCAACGCCACCGGCGACGAGTGCGTCTACATCGAGGCGGGCTCCGGGGTCGTGGAGACGGTGTTCGGCGCCCTCACGTTCCGGGATAAGGACTACGTGATCATCCCGCGGGCCACCGTGCATCGCTGGCTGCCCGACGGCGTCGTGAAGGCGTACGCGATCGAGGCCAGCTCCCACATCAGCCCGCCGAAGCGCTATCTGTCGCGGTACGGCCAGCTGCTGGAGCACAGCCCGTACTGCGAGCGTGACCTGCACGGTCCGACCGAACCACTTCTCACCGACGGCACGGACGTGGAGATCTACACCAAGCACCGTGGCCACGGTCCGAGCGGGATCGTCGGCTCGATCGTAGTGGCGAGTACACACCCGTTCGACGTGGTCGGCTGGGACGGCTGCCTGTATCCCTACACCTTCAACGTCGACGACTTCGAGCCGATCACCGGCCGGGTGCACCAGCCGCCGCCGGTGCACCAGGTGTTCGAGGGCACCAACTTCGTGGTGTGCAACTTCGTGCCGCGCAAGGTCGACTACCACCCGCTGGCGATCCCGGTGCCGTACTACCACTCCAACGTCGACTCCGACGAGGTGATGTTCTACTGCGGCGGGGACTACGAGGCCCGCAAGGGGTCCGGCATCGCGCTCGGTTCGATCACCTTGCATCCCGGCGGCCACAGCCACGGGCCGCAGCCCGGCGCGGCGGAGGCGGCGATCGGCAAGCACTACTTCGACGAGCTCGCCGTGATGGTGGACACCTTCCGACCGCTGGAGCTCGGCCCCGGTGCCCTGGCCAGTGACGACGGCCGGTACGCCGGATCGTGGGATCGGGCGCTGCGCGACAGCTGACCGTGGAGGTCGTGACAAACGAGGGGCTCAACGGCCCTGCGCGGCACGACACGCCGAGCGTCGGTGGTGAGCCGCACGGATGTCACGCCTGAATCCCTCGACAGAGCCGGATCAAAGCGGGAAACGCACCTCGGTCAGCTCCTCCGAGGCCGTCCAGAGGCGTTTGGCCAGCTCCGGGTCGCTGGCCTCAGCGGTCCGGCCGACCAGCTGTGGCGCGCCGCGGGTCTCGGCGAACCCGCCGGGCCCGGCGTACGAGCCGCCGGGCAGGTCCGCCGTGGCCGCATACAGCGTCGGCCACGCTCCCTGGGTGGCTGACTGGCCCATCACCTTGGTGACCACCTTGGTGGCCCGGTCGGCGATCGCGTTGCCGCTGTGCCCCTGCAGATTCGTCCGCGACCAGCCGGGGTGCGCGGCGGTGGCCCGGACCGTTGAACCCGCCGCCGTCAGCCGGCGCTGCAGCTCCAGCACGAAGAGCAGGTTGGCCAGCTTGGACTGGCCGTACGCCGGCCACTGCTTGTACGGCTTGCGCTCCCAGTTCAGGTCGGCCAAGTCGATGTGCCCCATCCGATGGGCGCTGGAGCTGACGCACACCACCCGATCGGTGATCTTGGGCAGCAGCAGGTTCGTCAGAGCGAACGGCCCCAGGTGGTTGGTGCCGAGCTGGAGCTCGAAACCCTGCGGGGTCCGGCTGAGCGGGACGGCCATCACCCCAGCGTTGTTGATCAAGATGTCGATCGGATCGGTCCAGGCGGCCGCGAACGCCCGCACGGAGTCCAGGTCGGCCAGGTCCAGCTCCCGTGCCTCGGCCTGCTTCCCGATCCGGGCGACGGCGTCGGCCGCCTTCGCCTGGTTGCGGGCGGCGATCACGACCCGGCATCCCTTGTCGGCCAGGACCTGGGCAGCGGCGAAGCCGATGCCGCTGGTGGCCCCGGTGAGGATCACCGTGCGAGCTGTCTGGGCAGGAAGGGAGTCGGTCGACCAACGCGTCATACACCCACGGTATGTCGGTCCGACCGTCGATAACGGGCTGGTAACGAACCGGCGGCGGGTTCGGCGTTCTGGTCCGATCCGAACTAACGTCTGCACGGCCGGGTGGGGACCCGACACGACACAGGTACTCGGGGGAGTTCACCATGCTTCGACGGCGATTCGCTGCTGCCATCACATCCATCGCGCTGGGCGCAGTCGGGGCGCTCGTCGCTCCGGTCGCGGCGCACGCCGACGACTACTGCGACTACGAGGACAGCACGTTCCCGACCATCTCCTCATACTCGCCGTCGACGGTCACGCTCGGCCTGCAGTCCAAGCTCGTCACGTTCCGGGTCAACGCCCACGATGAGTGCGGCATCGAGAGCTGGGACATCTACGGACCTCATACCTGGGCGATGGACAACGACCCAACCGATCGGATCTACGCCTGGAGCAACTCCGACGCCGGAGCCAGCTACGTCGACGTCGAGGTCAATGACCCGAACTACAACACCACCACCAAGCGATTCGGATTCCGCCTGAAGCGCGCCACCTACGTCAGTGGCTTCAACGTCACGCCCGAGCCGGTGAAGAAGGGCAAGTACGTCACGGTCAAGGCGACGCTCAAGAGAGCCGACTGGGATCGCGGCGCGTACGTGAAGTACGGCGCCAAGAGCCAGCGCGTGCAGATCCAGTTCAAGGCCAAGGGCACCTCGACCTACAAGACGATCAAGACCGTCACGCTGGGCAAGAAGTCCGAGGTGAAGTCCAAGATCAAGATCAGGGGATCGCTGGCCAAGGACGGCACCTACCGCCTGTCGTACGCGGGCAACGGGACGTCCGGCGCCAGCGTCTCGAAGGGCGACTACGTCGACGTGAGGTAGCCGAGCGAGGACTCGCCGGACTCGATCGCCACACCCGCGCCGGACAGCGTGGTGACGGTCTCGTCCACTTTGTCCGGGGCGACCGCGGCGGTCAGGTCGAGCAGCACCGTCGTGGTGAAGCCGTTCCGGGCGGCGTCGAGGGCGGTCGCCTTGACGCAGTAGTCGGTGGCGATCCCGCACACGTCGACGTCGCGGACTCCACGGCTGCGCAGCCAGTCGGCCAGCCCGTCGCCCGCGGACCCTCCTTCGAACCCGGAGTAGGCAGCGGCGTACTCGCCCTTGTCGAAGACGGCCTCAAAGCTGGTCTCTGCCAGATCGGAGTGCAGCTGCGCGCCGCTGGTCCCGACCACGCAGTGCCGTGGCCAGGAGTCGACGAAGTCGGGCGTCTCGGAGAAGTGGGCGCCGGGGTCGACGTGATGATCACGCGTCGCCACCACGTGGTCGTATCCGTGATCGCCGGCGAGCAGATCAGTGATCCGTCGAGCGACCTCGGCGCCGCCGGACACCGCCAACGAGCCGCCCTCGCAGAAGTCGTTCTGCACGTCGACGACGATCAGTGCGCGGACGCCGTCGATCTCGGGATCGGCGACCTCTGGCTCGGCCATCTCACACCTTCCTGGCGTACGGGTTGTCGACCGCGCCGTGCTCGTCCAGGTACGCCGTGTCGATCACCGGCTCGCCCCGAGACATCTTCAACGCCTCCAGCGGCAGCTCGGCGCGAGACCGGACGTGCCGCTCCCGCGCCGCCACCAGCGGCTCCTCGCCGACGATCTCCCCACCTCGGACCAAGTTCACCAGCAGGTCTCGGTCGTTGTGATCACCACCGGGCGGCGCACCGACCCCGATCAGCTCGAGCTCGGCGACGCCGCGCCGGTCCAGCCGACGCAGTGCGTACTTGCGACCCCCCATGCTGACCTTGTCGATGCTCTTCTTGGCCACCGAGACCAGAGGAGCATCCGCCTCGTCGTTGTCCGCGCGGGCGACCAGCTTGTAAACGAAGCCGCAGGTGGGGTGGCCGCTGCCAGTGACCAGGGCGGTGCCCACGCCGTACCCGTCAACCGGCGCCCCGGACAGCGCCGCGATGTTCCACTCGTCCAGGTCGGAGGTGACGATGATCTTGGTGCGGGTCGCGCCGAGTGAGTCCAGCAGCTCCCGGACCTGGCTGGCGAGCAGGCCCAGGTCGCCGGAGTCGAGGCGGACCGCCCCGAGTCGGCCGCCGGTCAGCTCGACCCCGTTCCGGACCGCCTGCATCACGTCGTAGGTGTCGACCAGCAGCGTCGTGTCCTCGCCCAGCGCGGCGATCTGCGCCCGGAACGCCTCGGTCTCGTCGCCGTGCAGCAGGGTGAAGGAGTGCGCCGAGGTGCCTCGCGTCGGTACGTGGTAGCGCCGACCCGCTTCGAGGTTCGACGTCGCCTCGAAGCCGGCGACATACGCCGCCCGAGCCGCCGCCACCGCGGCCAGCTCCTGGGTGCGCCGGGAGCCCATCTCGATGCACGGCCGGTCGCCGGCCATGGCGGTCATCCGGGACGCGGCCGCGGCGATCGCCGAGTCGTGGTTGTAGATGCTGAGCAGCACCGTCTCCAGCACCACGCCTTCGGCGAACGTGCTGTCCACGATCAGCAGCGGCGAGCCGGGGAAGTAGACCTCGCCCTCGGGATAGCCCCAGATGTCGCCCGAGAAGCGGTAGTCCGCCAGCCAGTCCGCCGTGGGCTGGTCGACCACGTCGGTGTCGAGCAGGAAGCGCAGCGACTCCTCGTCGAACCGGAAGGCCCGCAGCGCACGCAGGGCCCGGCCGACGCCGCAGACGACGCCGTACCGCCGACCGTCGGGCAACCGACGAGCGAAGAGCTCGAAGATGCTGTGCCGGTTGGCCGTGCCGGCCAGCAACGCCGCTCGCAGCATGGTGAGCTCGTAGTGGTCGGTCAGCAAGGCGGTGGTGGGGACCCGGCTCGGACCCCAGTCGCTGGAAAGGCTCACAAGGTGAACCTAGGGCATGCCTGACAATCCCTGGTCGGCTGCGCGATGCCCAGAGCGCGGCTGGCTACGTTGTCTCGTCGTCGTCCGTAGAACACCGCTACGACCTCCTCCTCCGCCTTGCCAGCCACGCCCTGGACGCCGCTCGCTATGACCACGGATTGTCAGGCACGCCCTAGTGCTCACCCGCGGCTCCGTCGCGCGTGGTTTCGGTTCGGCCTGGGGAGTTTGCGACAATGGCCGGCATGCCCGAGACGGAGGGCGGGCAGGTGACGCCCGCCGGTAGCACTGCGATCGCGGAGCGTCCACTCGAGGAGAGCGTCGCCCAGACGCCGTGGGTGACGATCGTCTGGGACGATCCGGTCAACCTGATGTCGTACGTGACGCACGTCTTCGTGACCTACTTCAA
The DNA here is from genome assembly GCA_035630075.1 of Microlunatus sp. Lineage (GTDB taxonomy): Bacteria > Actinomycetota > Actinomycetes > Propionibacteriales > Propionibacteriaceae > Microlunatus. Next base: position 2,133 of record DASQLI010000088.1, on the reverse strand, counting down.
CTACGCCAAGTCCAAGGCGCACAAGCTCATGATGCAGGTGCACACCGAGGGCAGAGCCGTGGTCTCCAGTGGCACGCGGGAGGAGATGGAGCGCGATGTGGCGGCCATGCACGAGTTCGGGCTCTGGGCCACCCTCGACAAATCAGATCAGTAGCAGGGCCGACACGTAGGTGGGTTGACAGATACCGTGAGGAAGTTCCGCCGCAAGAGCGGGGCCGTGGTCACCCACCTGAGCTCGTACGAGGTGGAGCTGTTGGTCTCGCTGGTCAGCCAGCTGGTCGAGATGATCAGCGACGGCGAGCCCGAGAGCTATCTGCAACCGGAGAGCAGCGACCCGTTCGAGCTGTGGGCCCAGGACCTGGCCAGCGATCCCGACCAGCCCGAGACGCATGACGACCCGGTGCTGCAGCGGCTCTTCCCGGACGCCTACCCCCACGACGCGCGGGCGTCGTCGGACTTCCGCCGATTCACCGAGCGCGAGCTGAAGACGACGAAGATCGCGGACGCGCGGCTGGTGCTGGACCGGTTGGCCGCGACCGAGCGGGGCGCGCGCGAGCTGCGGGTGCCGGCCGAGGAGATCCAGGCGTGGCTACGCACCCTGACCAGCGTGCGGATCGCCGTCGCCACCCGGCTGGGTATCACCGACGCGGAGTCGGCCGAAGAGCTCTCGCAGCTGCCCGACGACGATCCCCGGGCGTTCATGGCCAGCGTCTACGACTGGCTCGGCTTCGCCCAGGAGACGATGATCAGCGCGCTGTGACCCCGTCGCGAGCGGCCGGTGTGCGAGCGGGTATCTCACCCCTTGACCAGTCGCCCTACGCTGGCGGGCGTGCTGAGGATCTCCCAGGCGTACGTGGACGCAATCGTCGCCCACGCCCGCCGTGACTTTCCCGACGAGGCGTGCGGCATCATCGCCGGCCCCGAGGGCTCCGACGTCGCCGCTCGCCTGATCCCGATGACCAACGTCGATCGGTCACCCACCTTCTTTCGCTTCGACCCGGCCGAGCAGCTGGCGCTCTACCAGGAGATGGACGCGGCGGACGAGGAGCTCGTCGTCGTCTACCACTCGCACACCTCGACCGAGGCCTATCCGTCACGGACCGACATCTCCTACGCCGCTGAGCCCCAGGCCCACTACCTGTTGGTGTCAGTGGCCGAGAGCGGGGCCGACGAGGGACCCGTCGAGGTGCGCTCGTTTCGCATCCTGGACGGTGTGGTCACGGAGGAAGAGATCGAGATCACCGCCGACCAGACGGCCGCGGCGGAATAACGGTCGACCCTGACGCGGTTGAGGCATCAGCAACCGCGACAGACCAGAGCCGTACGCCCGGACCGACGTGCGTGGGGCCAGACCGAGGAGACGACGAACGTGGCCGTTGAAGTGAGGATCCCGACGATTCTGCGGACCTACACCGGAGGTGCCAAGGCCGTGGAAGGTGACGGCGCCACCCTGGCTCAGGTCATCGACGACGTCGAGGGCCGCTATCCGGGTCTGAAGGCTCGCCTGATCGAGGAGTCCGGTCTGCGCCGCTTCGTCAACGTGTACGTCAACGACGAGGACGTCCGGTTCACCGGCGGGCTCGAGGCACCGACCACCGACGGTGACGTGGTCGTGGTCCTGCCGGCCGTTGCCGGCGGCGCGTGATCCGCGGCCGCCGACCGCGACACCACTCCCAGCGTGCGCTATGACTCTCTGGCCGACTCGGTCGGCCACACCCCGCTGATCGGCCTCCCTCGGCTCTCACCCGCCGAGGGCGTACGGCTGTGGGCCAAGCTCGAGGACCGCAACCCCACCGGATCCATCAAAGATCGCGCGGCCCTGAACATGATCAAGGCGGCCGAGGCTGACGGCACCCTGCGGCCGGGCGCGACGATCTTGGAGCCGACCAGCGGCAACACCGGCATCTCGTTGGCCATGGCCGCCAAGCTGGCGGGCTACCGGTTGATCTGCGTGATGCCGGAGAACACCTCGATCGAGCGCAAGCAGATCCTGGCCATGTGGGGAGCAGAAATCGTCTCCTCCCCGGCCGCCGGCGGCTCGAACGAAGCCGTCGCCGTGGCCAAGACGCTCGCCGCCGAGCATCCCGACTGGGTGATGCTCTACCAGTACGGCAACCCGGCCAACGCCGAGGC
>DASQLI010000087.1:0-16153 GCA_035630075.1 Microlunatus sp. | reverse complement strand
CGCCGGTGTGGGCGAAGCTGCTGCGGATCCCCCGGCCGTACCTCTACGCCGGCATCCTGTTCTTCGCGTCCATGGGTGCCTACGCCGTGAACGGCTCCAACTTCGACTTGATCTTGCTGCTGGCCATGGGGCTGCTGGGCTTCGGCATGCGCCGGTTCGCCATCCCCGTGCTGCCCTTGATCGTGGGGGTCATCCTCGGTCCCCGTGTCGAGCTGCAGGGTCGTCGCGCCATGCAGCTGTCCTCGGGCGACCCGAAGGGCCTGGTTGGCAGCGTCGACGTGGCCACGGGCCAGTTCGTCGTCTCGGCGATCGCGGTGGTCGTCTACGTGATCATCGCCATCATCTTGCTGTGGCCGCTGCTGTTCAGGCTGATCAAGCAGGTGCTGCCGGCCAGGGCGGGAGCCGCCGTCGAGCACCTGTCCGAAGAGCTGCACCACGACCTGGACGTCGACGCCGACGGTCACCCGCTCGCCTCGGCGCACGCCGAGGACATCAGATTGCCTGAGCCGGCGCACCGTGCCCGGTCGGCCGATGACCCACCTGCTCTACCCCCGTCGCCACCGAGCGATGACGGTCTCGATGCCAAGGAGAAGCGATGACGATCGTCGTCGGTTTCAGCGCCACCGCTCCGGGGCGTGCCGCCCTCACCGCCGGGGTCACCGAAGCCCGGCTGCGACAGCAGCCGCTGCTAGTGATCAACTCCTCGCGCGGCGACGCGTACGCCGATCCGAGCTTCGCCCACCAAGCCGACTGGGACTGGGTGCAGGCCACCCTCGACGAGGCCGGCGTGGAGTTCACCGTCCGTCAGGAGCTCCGTGGCCGGGACGCCTCGGAGGAGATCCTCGAGCTCTGCGCCGAGGTCAAGGCCTCGCTCTGTGTGATCGGGCTGCGCAAGCGCAGTCAGGTCGGCAAGATGCTCCTGGGCAGCAACGCCCACCGCATCCTGATGGAGGCACCGTGCCCAGTGCTCTCGGTCCATCCCGACGACCACGAAGGAAGCTGATCATGGGTGAGGTATCGGTGACACCGAAGGCGACCGCGGATCTGGTCGACGAGTACGGTGACACGCTGGCCAGCATCCCACTGCAGCTGCGCAGCTTCGGCAGGCATGCCCGCTTCGCCGGATCGGCGGTCACGGTCCGGTGCTTCGAGGACAACGCCCTACTGAAGAAGACGCTCGCCGAGCACCCGGACCCGGCCGGCCGGGTGCTGGTGATCGACGGTGGCGGCTCCCACCGCTCGGCGTTGGTCGGCGACCTGATCGCCGGGATCGCGGTCGACCGGGGCTGGGCCGGGATCGTGGTCCACGGCTGCATCCGAGACAGCGTCGCCATCGACGGCCTGGCGATCGGGATCAAGGCGCTCGGCACCAATCCGCGCAAGAGCGGCAAGACCGGGGCTGGGGCGGTGGACGTCGCCATCGAGATCGGCGGCGTCACCATCTCCCCGGGGCAGGTCCTGCACTCCGACGAGGACGGCATCGTGGTCCTCCCCTGAGCGGTGGCGTTCGGCTACACCACCCGGAACCCGACCTCCCCGGTCGGCTCCTGCTCGATCACGTCGACCCGGTCCACAGACGCTTGGGCCGGACCATGCCGGCACCAGCTGATCATGGACTCGACGGCGTCGCGGGACCCTTCGAAGACGGCCTCCACCGAGCCGTCGTCCCGATTGGCCACCCAGCCCGCGACACCGTACGACTGCGCCTCGTGCCGACAGGTATCGCGATAGAAGACGCCCTGCACCCGGCCCGTCACTCGTACGAGTCGTCGGATCATGCCACCGAGTGTGCCGCAGAACTCTGGAGCGCTCGACCTGCGTACGACCGGATCGACGTCAGGACCTCGACATCAGCCCTTCATGCCGCTCAGCGAGATGCCCTGGACGAAGCGGCGCTGGAAGAAGATGAACACCAGCACCATCGGGATGGTGGCCAGCACCGAGCCGGCCATCAGGATGTCCCACTGGGTCCGGTTCGCCACCACGTAGAGTGCCAGCCCGAGCGGCGCGGTGTAGAGCTCCGGACTGCTGACGATGATCAGCGGCCAGAAGAAGTCCTCCCAGGAGGCCATGAAGATGAAGATGCCGTTGGCCGCCAGCGCCGGACCGCACAACGGCATCACGATCCGAGCATAGATCTTGAACTCCGAGGCTCCGTCGATCCGCGCCGCGTCCAACAGCTCGTCAGGGATGGACAGCATGTACTGGCGGAGCAGGAAGATGCCAAAGGCGCTGACCGCACTGGGCAGGATCAGTCCGTAGTAGGAGTCCAGCCAGCCCGAGCCGCCCTGCCCGAGGATGTCGTTGCCGCCGAACAGCGGCATGTGCTTGAGCACCAGGTAGTTGGGGATCAGCGTCACCTGGCCCGGAATCATCATGGTGGCCAGGAACAGCACGAAAATCGCATTCCGACCGGGGAAGTCGCGTTTGGCGAAGACGTACGCGGCCAGGCTGTTGAAGAACAGCTGCAGGGTGGTCACCGCGATAGCGACGATGGCGCTGTTGAGGAACCAGCGCCAGGCCCCGGAGGCGCCCTCGACGGCGAAGTCGCCGATGCCGAGGAACTTCTTGTAGCCATCGAGAGTCGGGTTCTCGGGGATCCACTTCGGTGGGTACGAGAAGATCTCGCCGATCGGCTGGAAGGACGCGCTGACCAGCCAGGCCAGCGGGGCCAGGAACAGCAGGCAGCCCGGGACGAGAATCAGGTACGCCCAGGCCGACGAGCCGGTCCGCCGACCTCGCCCGCGCCGGCGCGTCATGACGTCGGATCGGGGCGCTTCCACCACCGGGTTGGGCGCCGCGTCGGTGGTCATGCGTCACCCTTGCGATAGATCTGCAGCTGGATGACGGTGAAGACCAGCAGCATGGCGAACAGGCCGAAGGCCAGCGTGCTGGCGTAGCCGAACTCGTAGAACTTGAACGCCGAGAGGTAGATGTAGTAGACGACCGTGGTAGTCCGCTCCACCGGGCCGCCGCTGGTCATCACGAAGATCTGGGTGAAGACCTGGAACGATCCGATGATCCCGATCACCAGCAGGAACAGTGTGGTGGGCCGCAGCATCGGCACCGTGATGTAGAGCAGCTGCGACCACCGGCTGGCGCCGTCCACCCGGGCCGCCTCGTAGAGCTCCTCGGGGATGGACTGCAGAGCAGCCAGGTAGATCACCATGCTGAAGGAGATGCTGGCCCAGACGCTCATCATGATCACCGACGGCATGGCCAGGTTGCGATCGGACAGGAACCGCAGCGGGTCGGAGATCACGCGCAGCTGCAGCAGGTAGTAGTTGATCAACCCGAAGTCACCGTTGAGGAGCCACTTCCAGATGATGGCGCAGACCACGAACGGGGTGACGAAGGGCAGGAAGTAGAGGGTCCGCAGCAATCCGCGCGCTCGCAGTGGCAGATTGAGCAGCAGCGCCACGATCAAGCCGAACAACATGCCGAGCGGGACCGAGACGCCGGTGAAGTAGAAGGTGTTCACGATGGCGCGGGCGAAGCTGGTGTCGTCCAGCATGTCGCGGTAGTTCTGCAGGCCGACGAAGGGCCGCTCGGGCTCGATGATGCTCCACTGGTGGAACGTCAGGAAGAAGCTGAAGCCCAGGGCGAAGAGGGTGAAGATGGCGAAGAGCAGCAGCGGGACCGACAGGAACACATAGGCGTCCCAGTTCTTGCGGATCCGGTACCACAGGCTGCGGCGGCGCAGCACGGTCGCCGACGAGTCGTCGTCGGCGACCGTGCGCTCCGGAGCTCTGGTGCTCATTCGGTGAGGGCGTCGATCCGGTCTAGCGCACGTAGCGCTGGGCGAAGGTCGCCGTGTTGTCCAGCGCCTCGTCGGCCGTCTGGTCACCGAACATCGCCGCCCCGAGCTGTTTGTTCAGCTCCTCGGAGATCTTCGGCCACTCCTCGTTGACGATGTTGTAGTTGACGCCGCACTCCATCAGCTTGGCGAAGCCCTCGAGCACCGGCTTCTCCTGCACCAGCTCGGGTGAGGTCAGCAGGCTGGTCAGCGGTGGCAGCAGGGTCCCTTCGGACTTGAACGTCCACTCGGCGATGTTCTCCGGCTGGGAGAGGAACTCCAGCCACTTCCAGGTGGCGTCCTGCTTCTCGCTGTCACCGAACATGACGAGCGCGTCACCGGCGATGGTGGTCTTGCACCCGGCCTTGCCGTCCGGCAGCGGCGCAGTCGCCCACTTGCCCTCGATCTTGGGGAACTCGTCGCTCAACGTGCCGGCGAACCAGGCACCGGCCATGTACATGCCGACCTGACCGTTGGCGAACGCCACCCGGGCGTCGTAGGAGTTGGAGTTCAGATAGTCCGGCGGCGCGTACTTGACCAGGTCGACGTAGTACCGCCCGGCCTCCTTACCCGCCTCGTTGTTGAACTCCACCGTCTTCTCGTCCTCCGACAGCAGGCTGCCGCCGTTCTGGAACAACCAGGGGTACCAGTAGTACTCGGCCTCGGGAGCGAAGACGGCGAACCCGTACTGCTTCTTGGCTGGATCGGTCAGCTTCTCCGCCGCCGCCTTGAACTCGTCCCAGGTCTTCGGCGGCTCGGTGATGCCGGCCGCTTCGAACATGTCCTTGCGGTAGAACAGGCCAGTCGACTCGCCGTCGAACGGCAGACCGTACATCGAGCCGTTGGAGGTGGTGAACGCCTTGAAGGCGGGCACGTAGTCGTCGAGCTTGACCACCTTGCTGCCGGCGATGTAGCCGTCCAGGTTCACCAGGGCGTCACGGGAGGCGAAGGTGGCCACGCCTCCGGCATCCATGTAGGCAGCGTCGGGCGGGTTGCCGCCGGCGATCTGGGCGGTGAGCTTGGTCTCCAGCTCCTCGGCCGGGACGTTCTGGAACTTGACCGTGATGTTGGGGTGTTCCTGCTTGAACTTGGCGTACAGGCGCTTCATGCCGTCCTGCTCGCCGACCCAGGACGCGAAGCTGATCTCCACCGGGGAGGTCGGCTCGGCGGCTTCGGTGGCCGCGGCCGACGGGCTGGGCGCTGCCGACGAGCCGGCCGGGTCGGAGCCGCCACCTCCACAGGCGGCCAGCAAGGCCAGCAGCAGACCACCGGCCAAGACCGGCAGCGTATGACGTGCGAACGGGTTCCTCATCGAACCGCCTTTCAGGGAAGGGCGCCTGCAGGGCCGAGCTCTAACGCAAATCGATTGCGTCGATGAGCGTGGAGCCTGCTACAGCGCCTCGATCGTGTCAAGGTGCCAGGATGACGGCATTGTGGCGGGGAAGGGCGCTCAAGGCATGGATTACGACACGATCGTTATCGGCGTCGGCGGGATGGGCTCGGCCACCGTCGAGGCTCTGGCGAGCCGCGGCCAGCGCGTGCTGGGACTGGAGCAGTTCGGCGTCGCCCACGCCCGCGGCGCCAGCCACGGTCAGACCCGGATCGTTCGCCAGGCCTACTTCGAGAGCCCGGACTACATCCCGCTGCTCCGACGGGCATACCAGCTGTGGGACAGCATGCCTGCAGCCTGCCGACTGCATCGAGTCGGCTGCCTGATGATCGGCCGGGCCGACTCCCCGGTCGTGGTCGGCGCCAGCCGCAGTGCCGCTCGATGGGACATCGAGCTGCAGGTGCTGACTTCCACCGAGGTGACGGCTCGGTTCCCGCAGTTCCGACTGGCGGCCGACGAGCAGGCCGTGTTCGAACCCGACGCCGGGTACGTGTGTCCGGAGGCCACCGTCAGCCACCTCGTGCGGCGCGCGCTGGCGCGGGGCGCCACCGTGCTCACCGAGACCACGGTCAACGGCTGGCAGGCCGACGGTACGGGTCTGCGCGTGACCACCTCGGTCGGGGACTTCACTGCCGAGCGGCTGGTGCTCACCGCCGGCGGTTGGACTCCGACCCTGGCCGCCGCACTGAACCTGCCGATCCACATCGAGCGACGAGTGATGCACTTCTGGGAGCCTGAACACGCTGCCGCCTTCGACCCAGCTGTGATGCCGACGTTCATCTGGGACATGGCCAGCGCGGACTCGATCTACGGTTTCCCTCGGACCGGACCGGACGGGGTCAAGATCGGCTTCCACAACCGTGGCGGCCCTGCCGACCCGAGCCGGCCACAGCCGGAGGGGTCGACCAAGGAGGTCGCCGAGATGCGGGAGGTGCTCGAGAGTCGTATGCCTGGTGTCCTCGGTCGGCATCTCCTCAGCGTCGGCTGCACCTATTCCCTGACCCCTGATCACGGTTTCGTCCTGGGCCCTGCTCCCGGCTTCGACGACCGGATCGTGGTCGCCGCCGGGTTCTCCGGCCACGGCTTCAAGTTCGTGCCCGTCGTCGGTGAGGTGGTCGCGGACCTGGTCATTCGCGGTGAGACGTCGTACGACCTGGGGTTTCTCTCGCCGAACCGGTTCCACGCGAGAACGCCGGCCGTCAGCCCCTGATCGGAACCCGGCGGAAGCGCTCGGCGTAGCGCACGCCGATACGCCGCCCGGCCTCCTCCATCTGCGGCGCCACACGGGAGGCGAGCATCCAGTCCCGGTCGCCGTTCGCCTCGCCGTTCTGGCTCCACATGCACCAGATCGCGTCCATCTTCCGTTGCACCACTGAGGTCACGTCGACGTACAGATCGGCATCGGTCACCGCCGGCACCCAGACTTCGGTCACCGTGTGGGCCGTCAGTCCCTCCTCGGCGAGCTGCGGGTGGATCCGCGGCATCAGCGCCTCTGGATAGACCGCCTGCAGGGTCGCCTCGCCGGTGGCGAGGTGGTCGCCGTGGCACCAGTCCATCGGAGCGCCCGGGGTCCGGTCGGGCATCCAGGTCAGCACCAGGTCCGGCTTGAACCGACGGATCTGCCGGACCAGATCGCGCTTCAGCTCGACGGTGACGGTGAGCTCGTCGTCGCGGTAGCCGAGGAAGGTCACCTCGCCGACCCCCAGAACCTCGGCCGCGGCCCGTTGCTCGGCCGCGCGGGTCGCCGCCAGCTCGGCGGCGGGCACGGCTGGGTCAACGCCGCCGTTCGCGCCATCGGTGGTCACCACGTACGCGACCTCGGCTCCGCCTGCCACGAGCCGCGCCACCGTACCTCCGAACATCCACTCGGCGTCGTCGCAGTGGGCGACGACCACGAGCACGCGGCGGGGTTCATCGAGCAGCACGGGCGGTTCCTCTTGGGGCGTCTGATGAGCGGGTCCCGCTCATCCTCGCGGCGCTGGACTCCGGACGTCAATCGATTGGCACCTGCTAACCTCCCGCCAGCCGGGGCCTACCGGTGGCGACGGGAGGAGGTGCGTGGTGGTTGAGGTGCGACCTGCTTCACGCCCGACCGTCACGCGGGCGACGATCGCTGACGTCGCCCGGGTCTCGGGGGTCAGCACCACCACGGTCTCGCACGTGCTCACCGGCAAGCGGCCCGTGGCACCGGCCACCCGCGACCGGGTGCAGAAGGCCGTACGCAAGCTCAAGTACCGGCCGAACCACGTGGCCCGCAACCTGCGGGTCGGCAGCTCGCAGATGGTGGCGGTCGTGCTGCCGGACATCACCAACCCGTTCTACAGCCAGGTGACCCGCGGGCTGTCGGACTCGCTCGGTGCCGCCTACGGCAGCTACGTGTGCAGCACCGACGGCTCGACCTCCCGGGAGCGGTCCTTTCTCGACGACGCGGTGGCCCGCGGGGTGGACGGCATCGTCATCTCCTCGATCGACCTGGACGCCGCCGAAGTGATCTCGGCGGCTCACATCGACATCCCGATGGTGTGCATCGGGGGCAGTGTGGACCACCCGGACGTCGACTGGGTGCTGTCGGCGGACCGCGAGGGCTCGTTCGCCGCAGTCGAGCACCTGCTGATCCGGGGAGCCCGGAGAGTGGCCATGATCGCCGGCCCGCCGCCCGCCGCCCCGGGTCGGGTGGAGGGCTATCGCCGGGCGCTGGACTCCGGGTCTCGCGCCAGCAGGCCGATCATCGTCGACGGCGACTTCACCCGGGCCGGCGGTCGGGCGGCGATGATCAAGCTGATGCGCTCCCGCCAGCGTCCCGATGCTGTCTTCTGCGCCAACGACCTGACCGCGATCGGCGTCCTGGACGCCGCCCGGGAGCTGGGCCTCCGGGTGCCCGAGGACGTTCGGCTGGTCGGCTTCGACGACATCGACGCCGCGTCACTGGTCAGCCCCGCCCTGACCACAGTGGCCAACCCCGCGTACGAGAGCGGCTGGGCCGCCGGCGGCCTCCTGATGGATCGACTGACCGGCCGCCACAGCGGTGCCCGCCGAACCACCGTGCTGCCCTGCCGCCTCGTCGTGCGCGAATCCTCCTGATGATCCCTGAGCCTGTCGTTCGCGCCCTGAGGCTGTCGTACGTGCCCTGAGCCTGTCGAAGGGCCCTGAGCCTGTCGAAGGGATGATGCGCACGCGCCCTGAGCCTGTCGAAGGGCCGCCCGCACCTGAACCCGTACAGCGAGTTGTCCACAACCTCGCCCGCGACGGACCGAACGCCGTCGCGATGCGGCCAGGATCAGACGATGGCTTACACATACATCCTGAGATGCTCGGACGGATCCTTCTACGTCGGTAGCGCTCGCGACCTGGATCAGCGCATGGAGCAGCACGCACAGGGCGCTGCCGACTCCTTCACCGCGAAGCGTCTCCCCGTGGAGCTGGTCTGGTACGAGCAGTTCGACCGTATCGACGATGCCTTCGTGGCGGAGCGCAAGATCAAGGGTTGGCGACGGGAGAAGAAGCAGGCGCTCATCGAGGGCCGCTTCAGGGACCTGCCGGCGTTGTCGGCGAATCGCCAGTCCTGATCGATCCACTACTGGACGTTCAAGCACTTGGACGGGCTAGCGGCCCTTCGACAGGCTCAGGGCGCGTCCTGACGTTCGACCAAGGTGCCGGTGCAGCCCTGCCCTTCGACAGGCTCAGGGCGCGTCCTGACCTTCGACCAAGTCGCCGGTGCAGCCCTGCCCTTCGACAGGCTCAGGTCGCGTATGTCCTACGACAGGCTCAGGGCGCGTATGCCCTCGACGGGCTCAGGGTGCGTCGAGAGGCTCGAGGCGCGACCTGGCTCTTCCCAACGGGGCGGTCGAAGCACTACGGTCGGTCGGCATGGACTCCAAATCGATTGGCATCGCTGTTGCTGCCAGTGCTGAGCGCGTCGCGCTGCCCCGCCGCAGCGTCCTGCTCGGGGCCGCCGGCGTCGCGGCCACCGGGTTGGTCGGCACCAGGCCGGCACCGGCCGACGCGGCCCCTCGGACCGCCGGCACTCAGCGCCCACCGGCCCTGTGGCAGGTCGCGCGCCGCAACGGTGTGGTGTTCGGCTCCTCCACCGCCACCTGGCAGCTCTTCAACAACCCGCCAGGGGACCTCGGCCTCACCGAGTACGCCCCGCTGTTCGCCCGCGAGGCGGAGATCGTCTTCACCGAGGACGATCTGCTCTGGTACAAGCTCAAGCCCACGCCGGATGCGGAGCTGGACTTCACCTACGCCGACCTCCTGTTCGACTTCGCCCGACGGAATAGGCAGCTGGTGCTGGCCGCGCACCTGGTCTGGGACGAGGGGTTCGGCGAGGGTTGGCCGGAGGACTACCTGTGGGAGCTGGACAAGCCGGAGGCTGAGGAGCTGCTGTTCAGCACCGCCCGGGCCATGGTCCGTCGCTACCGCGGCCGGGCGGCCGGCTGGATCGTGGCCAACGAGGTCACCTCGCCCATCGGTGATGACGCCGACGAGCTCGGCTTCCGCACCAACGTGCCCTGGTACCAGACCATCGGCCGCGACTACGTCGCCCGGATGTTCCGGCTCGCCCGGCGCAACGACCCGTACGCGACATTGGTGCTCAACGAATTCGGATTCGAGACGACCAACGAGTACGGCGACGACCCGGAAGCTCGTCAGGAAGCCATCCTCAGCGTGATCGACACCCTGCAGCGGCAGAACGTGCCGCTGGATGCGCTGGGCATCCAGGCTCACCTGCTGGCCGCGTACTGGGACAGCTTCGATCACCGGCGCTACCGGCGATTCCTGAACCAGGTGGCCAAGCGTGGACTGAAGATCCTGATCACCGAGATGGATGTGCTGGACGACGGCCTGCCGGCTGCTATCGGTCCTCGCGATCGCGGAGTCGCCGACATCTATGCGGACTACCTGGACACCACGCTGGACCACCCAGCCGTCAAGTCGTTGATCACCTTCGGGCTGTCGGACCGCTACACCTGGCTCCAGGAGGACTACCCGCGGGAGGACGAGGCGCCTCGACGCCCGCTGCCGTACGACGAGGACCTGCAGCCCAAGCCGGCCTACCGCGCGCTGCGCCGAGAGCTGGCGCAGGCGGACCGGCGACGTGCCCTGTGGCGCAGCCGGAAGCGCTGATCACAAGCCGATCGAAAGAAGCGAGAGAAGTGCTGAGAATCGGAGTCATCGGCCTGGGCGAGGTGGCCCAGGTCGTCCACCTGCCGGTGCTGACCGCCCTGCCGGAGCTGTTCGAGGTCCGATCGGCCTGCGACCTGTCCCCCGGTCTGCGGCAACAGGTCGGTGACCGGTTCTCCATCCCGAGCCGCTACGAGAACACCGAGGACCTGCTGGCCCCCGGCGACCTCGACGCCGTGCTGGTGCTGAACAGCGACGAGTACCACGCCGAGGCAGTGATCGACGCCCTCGACCACGGTTTGCACGTCCTGGTGGAGAAACCGATGTGCCTGTCACCGCGGGAGGCCGAGGCGATCATCGCCGCGCGGGACCGCAACGACCGGATCGTCATGGTCGGCTACATGCGACGGTTCGCCCCGGCCTTTCTGGAGGCCAAGGAGCTGCTGGCCGACCTCGGCGACGTGCGCTTCGCCCGGGTGCATGACGTGATCGGCCGCAACCAGCTGATCGTCGACCAGACGGCACACGTGTTCCGTCCCGATGATCTTCCTCACGCTGCGCTCGAGGAGCGGTGGGAAAGAGGCCGTCGACTGGTGGCAGAGGCGATCGGTGACGTCCCACCGGTGCTGGCCGGCGCCTACCGCCTGCTCTGCGGGTTGGGGAGTCACGACCTCTCGGCCATGCGCGAGCTGCTCGGACCGCCGCAGGGTGTGTTCGCTGCCCGGCAATGGCGCGACGGTGGCTATCTCGCGGCGCTGCTGGACTACGGAAGCTACGTCGTCTCGTACGAGACCGGTGTGGACGAGCAGCTGCGGTTCGACGCCCACCTCGAGGTCTACGGCGAGTTCACCAGCTTCCGGATCCAGTACGACACCCCGTACGTCCGACACCTGCCGACCGCTTTGCACATCGAGCAGACCGACGGCGACGCGATCACCCGCAGCGTCCGCCGCCCCCACCTCAAGGACCCCTACACCCACGAGCTGGAGTACTTCCACTCCTGCGTCACCCAAGGTATCGCCCCGAAGACCACCCCCGAGGACTTCATCTCCGACCTCGATCTGTTCGCCGAGCTGATCCGGCACATGGACAAGCAGCCTTGAGCACCAGCCGCACCCATCCTCTTCCTGGACAGGAGATCTCATGATCACTTCGACGCTGACCGCCGCCGATGTGGAGCGCTTTCGGGCCGACGGCTACCTGCTGCCGCACCGGCAGCTGTTCTCGCCGGGGAAGCTCGACACCCTGGAGGCGATCTTCGACGAGCACCTGGCCGACAAGGGCGACAAGCTGTCCGACGAGCTGGACACCCCGCACTTCCGCGACCGGCGACTGCTGGACTTCCTGCTCAGCGACGAGGTGCTGGACACCGTCGAGCCGCTGGTCGGACCGGACATCGCCTTGTGGACCAGCCACTTCATCTCCAAGGACCCCTTCACCGGACGGGCCACACCGTGGCACGAGGACTCGGCGTACTGGAACGGTCGCTTCGACACCTACGACCGGATCGTCACCGTGTGGCTGGCGCTGGGCCCGAGTAACCGGGAGAACGGCTGCATGCGGGTCATCCCGGGTTCGCACCTGGGCGGCGGGTTCCATGACAACTACGTGCCGACCGACATGAGCGTCCAGACCTTCCACGCCGAGATCCCGGACGTGGAGGAGGACCAGGCAGTCGACTTCGAGCTCGAGCGGGGTGAGTTCTCCCTGCACGACGGCCGCATCGTGCACGGAGCCAAACCGAACATTTCGGCCATCCGCCGCACCGGCTACACGATGCGCTATCTGCCGGCCACCGTGCGGGTGATGGACGTCGAGCAGAACCGGGGTTGGCAGATCTGGCTGGCTCGCGGGCAGGGCGCCCCGGGCAACACCTACGTCAACGCCTGAGCGGCCACACTCGTGGAGGGTCGCGGCGGAGCCGCGCAAACTACTCGCGGCGTCTACTTCGACGCGTGGTATCCCCGCCAGCACTGCTACCACCCCAGCCTGCCACCGCGCCGGCTGCGGATGATCGACGACCTGGTCGACTACCGCGCCACGCTGCTGGTGTGGGCCAGCTTGGGTGGCGGTTCCCTGGCCTTGCCGTACCTGGAGCAGGAGGCGTTCGGACCGGTGGAGCCCCGGGCCCGCTTCTACGGCTACGTCAACGACTCCGAGTTCATCGCCGCCGCCCAGGCCCGCGGCATCAAGGTGTTCGGGATCGTGTTCGAGGCCCAGGGCTGGGAGTTCCCGGTCGAGCTGGACGATGACGAGTCGACCATCCTGGCGCTCAACGAGCTGAGGGGTGTGGGCCATCGCGACTGGCTCGGGCTACGGGAGTTCTCGTCCGACCGGTACCCGAACTTGTGGCCGTCGTTCGAGTCCTACTTCCCCGGTGGGCTGCGGAACAGCTCGGGAGAGCCGGTCACCGATCTGATCACCGAGTGCGTGGCCCGGGACATCCACGGCAACCCCTGCCACGCCCGCTGGGTGGAGTGCCCAGACCGTGATCACCAGTGCTTCTACATGGACCGCAACAACCCGGTCTGGCGGGAGTACCTGAAGGCGGTCATCCGGATCCAGATCGACGCCGGGGTGGACGGCATCCAGCTGGACGAAGCCGAGCTCCCGCTGGGAGCCATGCAGTACGGCGCCTGCTTCTGCACCGACTGCACGGTTGGTTTCCGCCGATACCTGCAGGAGCTGCCCGCCGAGCGACTGCCGGCCGAGCTGGTCGGAGTCGATCTGACGACCTTCGCGTACGGGCCGTGGTTGCTCGATCAGGGTTACGACTTCGTCGAGCGACAGTCCGAGTCGCCGTTGTTCGGCCACTACTACGCCTACCAGTGCGGCGCGATCGCCCAGCACTTCGGCGAGCTGGCCGACTACGCCCGCTGGTACGGACGTCAGGTGGGTCGTGAAGTCCTGGTCTCGGGCAACTTCTTCAACCTGGACCCGCACTACCTGCCGCTGGCTGAGCGCGTCGACCTGATCATCACCGAGATGCGCAACACCACCTACCGCCAGCCGGAGTGGTACCGCTATGTCGACGCCTTCCGTCGCTACGTCGGCGTGTCCGACGTGCTGGTGGTGGAGAACCCGTACGGCGGCGTGGTGCCCGAAGTGGTCGACGCGCTGGCCGCGGGACGGGGTCACGACCGGATGCGGCTCAGCCTGTACGAGGCCGCGGCGTTCGGCGCCAACACCGATCACCTGCGGTCCTCCCGCAGCGGACACGAGGTGGCCGTGGTCTACCGCGTGCCCAGCATGCGGGAGGCGGTGAATCGGGCCGACTTGGTCGACAACCTGTCCAATGCCACGGGTCGGTCGTGGTGCCCTACCGCGAGGTGGCCGGGCTGCTCACGCGTCCGTGCCCTTCGACGTGGTGCTGGGCGAGTATCTCGACGGTGGTCCGCAGGTGCTGGCCGCGGGCGGTCTCGCGGTCAACCTGCATCGGATGCAGGATGGGACGGTGGCTGCCCACCTGATCAACTATGACTACGACACCGAGCGCGACGCCGTACCGCCGATCCTCGACCTCGAGCTGAGCATTCGGCTGCCCGGCCGGTCCCGCCGGGCCGAGGTGATCGCCCCTGGCCGCCCGGCGGCTGAATCGGCGGTCGCGTACGTGGGGGGTCGGCACCGGGTGCGGATCGACGCTGGCCTCTACACCATCGTGGTGTTCCATCCCGACGACGAGGCCGACCGATGAGGCTTGCGGAGCTGGTGGGGGTCGAAGAGTTCCGGATCATTGACGTGCCCCGGCCGGAACCGTTGGCCGGTGAGCTGCTGGTCGAGGTCAGCGCCTGTGGGGTGTGCACGTCCGAGCTCGACCCTTGGACGGGCCGGGCGCCGGCCGTCTTCCCGCTCCGGCCCGGTCACGAGGTGAGCGGCACCGTCATCGGCGTCGGTCCGGCGCGCCCGGACGCGGGGCGGAGCTTTGCCGTCGGCGACCAGATCGCGGTGTGGACCCTCGGATCCGGGTTTGCCGAGTACGTGACCGCACCGGCTGCCTACTGCCGACCGTTGGGTCCGGTCCCGGCCGACCTCGGCCTGTTGGAGCCGATCGCCTGTGCAACGAACGCCGTCGAACTGGCCGACGTACGCCTGGGCGACGACGTGGTGATCATCGGCGCCGGATTCATGGGTGCGCTGGTCCAGCAACTCGTCCAGCTCCGCGGCGCCCGCCAGGTCATCGTGGTCGACCGCCGACCCGACGTGCTCGACCTGGCGCACCGGCTCGGCGCCACCCGTACGGTGGACGGCCGTCAGGAGTCGGTCGCCGAGGTGGTGGCGGCGGCCACCGACGGACGGGGCGCCGACGTGACCTTCGAGGTGACTGGCGTACAGGGCGGGCTCGACCAGATCAGCGACGTGACGCGGATGAGCGGGAAGGCGGTGCTGGTCGGCTATCACCAGGGCGCGGACCGGACGATCCCACTGGGGCAGTGGAACTGGATGGCGTACGACCTGCGTAACGCGCACTTCCGGGAGGTGTCGACCATCATGCGGGGGATGGACGTGGGCGGCCGGCTGCTGGCTGCCGGCCGACTCGATCTGACGCCGTTGGTCACCCACCGTTTCGAGCTCGACGACATCGCGGCCGCCTTTGCCGCGGCAGTGAGCAAGCCGGACGGTTTCGTCAAAGCCGTCGTGACCGTCGGCCGGGACTCCTAGCCAGGGGCGCGACCGGCAGCAGCCCGCGGGCGTCAGCTCGGCGATCTGGGCCAGCACACCTGAACATGTTCAAGTTCTGAGTGGGTAGGGACAATGGCGGGATGACCGAAACCGCCGTCTCGAGCCCGCTGCGATCCTTCTCCCAGGCTGCCCACGCGTTCGCCGACCTCGTCCGGACCATCCCGGAGGATCGCTGGACCGGGCCGGGGCTAGGGGAGTGGGACCTCCGCGCCCTGGTCGGCCACACCAGCCGCTCGCTGATCACCGTCAAGACGTACCTGAATCAGTCCGCCGAGGTCGAGGACGTACGCACGCCGGCGGCCTACTACCTGGCGATTGCCAACGTCGACCCCGTCGCGGTGGCCGAACGGGGCCGAGCCGCGGGCGTCGCCCTCGGCGAGGATGCGGTGGGTTTCATCGACGCCCTGGTCGCCCGGGTACTGCCGGCCGCCGACCGCCCGGACAACCCGTTGATCACCACCGTGGCCGGTGGCATGCGGCTGGCCAACTACCTGCCGACCCGGACCTTAGAACTCGTGGTGCACAGCCTGGACATCGCCGCGGCGATCGGCCGGCCGGCGCCGGAGTTCGGCGAGCAGGTGCTGGCCGAGGTGGTCGGCCTGGCCGCCGGCGCGGCCGTGCTGCAGGGCCGCGGCCCGGAGTTGCTGCTGGCCCTGACCGGCCGGCGCCCCCTTCCCTCCGACTTCTCGGTCGTCTGACGACCAGCCCCGCCGATCCCGGCAGTTCAGCCACCAGGGGCGGTGGCAGAGATCGACCGGCACGGGTGATCGTCCTGGACGCGGGCATCCGGGCGACGGCTCTGGCCGAAGCCAGCCCGCTAGGTGATGCGACTGAGGTGCTGCGGACCATCCGGCATTACGCGCAGGCGGGCCTCTTGGCCGGAGGAATGGCTGATCTCCGCGCAGTGGGGAGCTCCGGCACAACGTCAGCGCGTACGATGCGGCGTACGTCGTGCTGGTCCGGCGGTTCGGGATTCCGCTGCTGACCACGGATGCCCGGCTGGCGCGGGCCGCGACAGCCCGCGGGGCCGACGTTCGGCTCGTGTCCGCGACGGGCCCGGTGACCTAGACTGGGCCGCTGCCCGAACAGCCGGGCAGCAACCGAGCGGACTTGAGGACTGAGTGTGGCGTCGACGAACGATCTGAAGAACGGCATGGTGCTGG
>DASQLI010000086.1:0-10008 GCA_035630075.1 Microlunatus sp. | reverse complement strand
ACCGCCGCCTTCTCCCCGTCCTCGGGCCGCATCGGCTCGCCGAACACCACGTACACCGGGGGTCGGCCCTTCTGCGGCCAGCCGGCGCCTCGTGGCATCGCGTCCGAGGCGCCCACGATGCCGACCGGGAGGCAGGGTACGTCGCGGCTGATGCACAACGCGGCGGCACCGGGCTTGAAGTTGCCCATGTCACCGGTGCGGGAGCGCGTTCCCTCGGGGAACAACAGCAGCGGTACGCCGTCGTCGAGCAGGCTGGTCGCCATGCCGCGCTTGCCCCGCAGCCCGGTCCGGTCGACCGGGAAGGCGTTGAAGAACAGCGAGGTGAGGCTCCTGCGCCACCAGACGTCGAAGAAGTAGTCGGCGGCGGCGCCGGCGGCCACATACCGGGAGAGCTGGCGTGGCAGCGAGCCGAACAGCAGCGGAGCGTCCAGGTGGGAGCTGTGGTTCGAGACCATCACGAATGGTCCGTTCAGGCCGGTCAGGTTCTCGCGCCCGAGCACGGTGACGGTGGCCAGTCGCCAGACGAGCGGCTTCAGCAGCCCGCGCTGCGCGACGAACCGGGCACTCGCGTGGATCGGCGAGGTGAAGCGACGACGGCTCGGCACGACGTCCACCGTATCGCGTCGCGGCTGGTCCGCACTCATCTCTGTCTCCGGACGATCACGGCCGGTCCGGGTGTCGGCCGGGTGTCGTCGGTCACGTACGCGCAAGCTCAGTGTCGACTCGAGGACAGCTTCCGAGACGCGAACCGCACCGCACGCCGGGGCAGATGCCGGGCGGCGAGCATCAACGCCTGGTAGCGCTTCGACGGGATCGAGATGACCCGATGGCGCTCGACGTCGTCGAGGCAGTCGGCCACCAGCCGGTCGGCGTCCAGCCACATCCAGTCGGGGATCTTGGACGTGCCGATCTCGGCCCGCTGGTGGAACTCGGTCCGCACCCAGCCCGGGCACAGAGCGGTGACCTGCACACCGGTGTTGCACAGCTCGTTGGCGAGTCCCTCGGTGTAGCTGGTCACCCACGCCTTGACCGCGGAGTAGCTGCCCATCGTGATGAAGCCGGCCGTGCTGGAGACGTTGACGATGGCACCGCGGCCGCGCGACCTCATCGTCCGGCCGGCGGCGGCGGCGAGGATCAGCACGGCGCGGATCATGACGTCGATGGCGTACTCGTGCGGGGCGGTGTCGTCCGCCGTCAGCTTGGTGTGCACCCCGAAGCCGGCGTTGTTGACCAGGATGTCGATCGGCTGCTCGGTGGACTCCAGCCGGCTGGCGACCCGCAGCGTGTCGTCGCGGTCGGACAGATCGGCGGACAGCACCTCGACCTCGATGTCATAGGAGTCGGTGAGCTCGGTGGCCATCTGCGCCAGCCGGTCGGGGTCGCGGGCCACCAGCACCAGGTCATGGCCCCGCTCGGCCAGCGCCCGGGCGAAGGCGGCTCCGATCCCGGACGTACCGCCGGTCACCAACGCTGTCGTCATGGCACGACACTGTAGGGCGGGTGGACAGGGTCCGCCGCTTCGGCTGAGTTGGTGGGCCGGCTCCTGCCGACTTCGCCGGGGAACCATCCCCCGCGGAGTTGTCGGACGTCTTGTGTTCGGACTTCGCGGGTGAGATATCCCCCACGGAGCCGGCGGTCTCCTGGGACCGGGCCCGGACTGAGAGTCGGTCGCCTACCGTGCTGCCGACAGCAGGAGCAATCGATCGCGTCGGATGGCAGGTCGGGCAGGGAGGGCGCAGTGGTTCAGGTCGTCGTCGCCGGAGCAGGGATCGTCGGTCTGGCCACCGCGTACGAGCTGATCCGTCGTGGCCACGCCGTGACCGTGCTGGAGAAGGAGCCGGAGATCGCGCGGCACCAGACCGGGCGCAACTCCGGGGTGATCCACTCGGGCCTGTACTACACGCCCGGCAGCCTCAAGGCGCGGCTGGGCACCGCCGGTGCGGCGTCGATGCGCGACTTCGCCCGCGAGCACGGCATCGCCGTCGACATCTGCGGCAAGCTGGTGGTCGCCACCCGATCCGCGCAGCTGCCTGCCCTGGAGCGGCTGTACGAACGGGGGCAGGCCAACGGCGTACCGGTCCGTCGTGTCGACCAGGACGAGGCGCGGGAGTTCGAGCCGTACGTCTCGTGCGTGGCGGCGCTGAGGGTGGAGACGACCGGCATCGTCGACTATGTCGGCGTGTGTCGGACGCTGGCCGAGCTGATCACCGCAGGCGGCGGCCGGCTGATCACGGGGGCGGAGATCGTCGGCATCGACGCCCGTCCGGATGGCGTGACGGTCACCACCGCCGGGGACGAGCACCGCGCGGAGCGGCTCGTGAACTGCGCCGGTCTGCAGTCCGATCGACTGGCCCGCTTGGCCGGGCTGGAACCGGACGTGCGGATCGTGCCGTTCCGCGGGGAGTACTTCGAGCTGAAACCCGCGTACGCGCACCTGGTGACCGGGCTGATCTACCCGGTGCCCGATCCGACCCTGCCGTTCCTCGGTGTGCACCTGACGAAGATGATCAACGGAGGCGTGCACGCCGGTCCGAACGCCGTGCTCGCGCTCGCCCGGGAGGGCTACTCCTGGGGCACCGTGCGGGCCCGGGACGTCGTCGACTACCTGCGCTGGCCCGGCCTGTGGCGGCTGGGCAAGCGGTTCTGGCGCACCGGGATCGGCGAGGTAGCCAGATCGTTGTCCTCCAAGCGCTTCCTGGCCAGTCTCCGCGAGCTCGTGCCGTCGCTGCCCGACGACAGCCTGGAACCGGCACCGGCCGGGGTTCGGGCTCAGGCGCTGCGGCGCGACGGCACCATGGTCGACGACTTCGCGTACGTGCGGGCCCTCCGCCAGATCCACGTGCTCAACGCGCCGTCCCCAGCCGCGACGGCGTCGTTGGAGATCGGCCGGACCATCGCCGACCAGGTGGACGAGCTGTAGCGGGCCTGGACGCGGAGGTCAGCGAGTGGGGGCCGGCTCGCGGGCGGCGGGCGCGCAGAGGCCGGCGATCACCGCCAGCACACCCACCACCCAGAACGCGTTGAGCAGGCCGACCTGCTCACCCAGGATGCCGATCAGCGGCGGACCGATCAAAAAGGCGAAGTAGCCGATGGTCGCCACCGCTGCCACCGAAGCGGTCGCCGTCTTCGGGTCGTCGGCCGCAGCCGACATGCCGACGGGAAAGCCGAGCGAGGCACCCAGGCCCCACAGCACGACGCCGACGGCCGCCACCGCGATGTTGGGCCCCAAGATCACCAGGGCGAGCCCGACCACCGCGAGCACGGCAGTTCCGCGGAGCACCGGCACCCGACCGAACCGGTCGAGCACCTTGCCCCCGAACAACCGCCCCAGGGTCATGGCGGTCACGAACACCCCGAACATGGCGGCACCACCGGCGTTGGTGAGGCCGTAGCCGTCGACCATGGAGAGACTGAGCCAGTCATTGGCCGAACCCTCGGCGAACGCCATGCCGAGCACGATCAAGCCGATCAGCAGGATCCGCGGATCCCGCCAGACCGCGAGCCGGCCTCGCCAACCCTCGAGGGACGGGGTGTCGGAGATCGGATCGGCCATCAGGTCGTCCACGCCCGGCCGACCAGCGGGCTGGTCGGCCGGCTGCTCCTCGCCGGGGTGCTCGGCCGGCTGCAGGAATCGGACAGCGATCCGGGTGGTGACGATCGCGGCCAGTCCGACACCGACCAGATGCACACCGATCGGCACCCGGAAGTGCTCGAGCAGCGCGCCGAAGCCGGCGCCCACCATCGTTCCCACGCTGAACATCGCGTGGAAGATAGGCATCAGGGTGCGGCCGATCTGCCGCTCGTTCGCGGCGCCGCTGAGGTTCATCGCGACGTCGGTGATCGAGTAGCCCACGCCGAGCGTCATCAGGGCGACGAACAAGATCAGCAGACCCGGTACGAAGGTGCTCACCAAGCCGACCAGGACCAGCCCGAGCGAGGCCAACGACAAGCAGAGCAGGATCGCCGTCGTCGCGCCCAGTCGTGCGATGACGTGGCTGGAGGCGAACAGGCCCAGCACCGAGCCGGCCGCCAGGCCGAAGATCAACACGCCCATCTGGCTGGTGGAGGCGTCCAGGATGTCGCGGACGTTCGGCACCCGGGTCGCCCAGCTGGCGAAGAGGAAGCCGGTCAGCCAGAAGATCACGAAGACGGCATTGCGCCACCGGCGAAGGATCGGTTCGACGGCGGCGCCACCAGAGGACCCGCTCATCCGACCAGGTTCTGCGCCTTGCGTGCGATGGCCAGCTCCTCGTTGGTCGGCACGACCATGACCGTCACCGGCGAGGCGTCGGTGGAGATGATCCGGGAGTCCTTGGAGCGCGAAGCGTTGCGGTCCTCGTCCAGCTCCAGACCGAAGTGCGCCAGCCCGCGGGTCGCCTCGGCCCTGACCAGGCTGCTGTTCTCCCCCACGCCGGCCGTGAACACCACCAGGTCCAGCCGGCCCAACGCGAACGCGTACGCTCCGAGGTAGTGCCGCAGCCGGTGGACGTAGACGGCGAGTGCTGCCCGCGCCCCTGGGTCGCCGCGGTCGATCCGCTGCTCGATGACGCGGAAGTCGTTGTCCCCGCACAAGCCCTTGACCCCGGACTGCTTGTTGAGCACGGTGTCCACCTCGGTGACCGACAGTCGGGCGACGTCGTGCAGGAACATGTAGATGCTCGGGTCGATGTCCCCCGATCGGGTGCCCATCACCAGCCCCTGCAGCGGAGTCAGACCCATCGACGTCTCGATGGCCCTGCCGCCCTGGACCGCCGAGGCCGACGCGCCGTTGCCCAGGTGGAAGATCACCATGTTCAGGTCCTCCACCGGCACGCCGAGCTCGGTGGCGGCCTGGTGCGACACGTACTCGTGAGAGGTGCCGTGGAAGCCGTACTTCCTGATCTTGTGCTCGGCCGCCAGCTCGCGATCGATCGCGTACGTCTTCGCCGCCTCCGGCAAGCCGGCGAAGAACGCGGTGTCGAAGACCGCCACGTGCGGTACGGCGAACCTGGCCCGGGCGGCTCGGATGCCGGCCACCGCCGCCGGGTTGTGCAGCGGCGCCAACGGTGACAGCGCCTCGATCTCGGTCAACACGGCGTCGTCGATGATCACCGGGTCGGAGAAGTCGGGGCCGCCGTGCACGACCCGGTGGCCGACCGCGGCGATGCCGACCTCGTCGAGGTCCGGGCCGTGCCGGTCGAACTGCTCCCGCAGGGCGGCCAGCGCGGCACCATGATCGACGACCGGCGACTCCTCGGTCTCGCTGTGGGAGCCGGTGGTGTGCGTGATCCGGCCGGACGGCTCGCCGATCTGCTCGATCAGACCGGACGCCAGCACGTCGGCGCTGTCCGGCGTCACCAGCTGGTACTTCAGCGACGACGAGCCGGAGTTGATCACCAGCACCGGTCCGCCGGTCATCCGGCACCGCCGGAGGTCTCGTCGATACCGGCGGCCTGGACCGCGGTGATGGCCACGGTGTTCACGATGTCGTCCACGAGTGCTCCTCGGGACAGGTCGTTCACCGGTCGGCGCAGACCCTGCAGCACCGGTCCGACGGCGATGGCGTGGGCGCTGCGCTGGACGGCCTTGTACGTGTTGTTGCCGGTGTTGAGATCCGGGAAGATGAACACCGTCGCCCGACCGGCCACGGCGGAGTCCGGCAGCTTGGTTCGCGCGACGTCCACGTCCACCGCTGCGTCGTACTGGATCGGTCCCTCCAGCGGCAGGTCGGGTCGTCGCTCGGCGACCAGCGCCGTGGCCGCCCGGACCTTCTCGACGTCGGCCCCGGATCCCGACGCGCCCGTCGAGTAGGACAGCATCGCAACCCGCGGGTCGATCCCGAACTGGACCGCCGTCTCGGCCGAGGACAGGGCGATGTCGGCCAGCTGCTCGGTGGTCGGGTCCGGCACGACGGCGCAGTCGCCGTAGACCAGCACCCGGTCGGCCAGACACATCAAGAACACGCTCGACACCGTGCTGACGCCCGGCTTGGTCTTCACGAACTCCAGGGCCGGCCGGATGGTGTGCGCGGTGGTGTTCACCGCCCCGGAGACCATCCCGTCGGCCAGCCCGAGGTGCACCATCATCGTGCCGAAGTAGGAGACGTCGGTGACCACCTCGCGGGCGCGCTCGATCGTCATCCCCTTGTGGGCACGCGCCGTCGCGTACTCGGCCGCGAACCGCTGCACCAGCTCCGGTTCACGAGGTGAGATGATCTTCGCCGCTTCGATGTCCAGCCCCAGCACCGACGCCCTCGCGCGGACCTTGGTCTCGTCGCCGAGCAGCGTCAGGCGGGCGACGCCGCGGCGCAGCAGGATCGAGGCAGCCTCGAGGATGCGGTCGTCGGTGCTCTCCGGCAGCACGATGTGCTTGTCGGCGGCGCGGGCCCGCTCCATCAGCTGGTACTCGAACATCAGCGGCGTCCGGACCTCCGAGGCGGACACGTCGATCACCTTCATCAACGCGTCGCTGTCCACGTTCTCCGAGAAGAGCCGTCGGGCCACCTCGAGCTTGCGGGTGGACTTCTTCGACATCGGTCCGCGCACGGTGGACAGTGTGGCCGCGGTGGTGAAGGTGCCCAGCTCGGTGGAGAGGATGGGCAGGTTGTGGGGTACGCCCTCGAGCAGCCGCCGGACCTGCTCGGGGATGGGGTAGCCACCGGTCAGCACGATCCCGGCCAGGGACGGGAAGGTGCCCGACTGGTGGGCCATCAACAGGCCGGGCAGCAGCTCACCGCGATCACTCGGGGCGATCACGGTGATGTCGGGTCGCAGCCGGGTCAGCACGTTCGGCAAGCTCATGGCGGCGACGATCAGGCCGCCGGACTCGCGATCCAGCCAGGAGTCCGTTCCCAGCACCAGCTCGGCCTGCAGCGCCTCGCCCTGGGCACGCACCGTCGGGGCCGACAGCACCGGCGACTCCGGCAGGGCGGCGACCACGAGACCTGGCTCGTGACCCAGAGCCGCCGCGGTGGCGTCGATGAGCTCCGGTGCCGTCCGGTTGGCGATGACGGCCACCGGATGGGCATGGTGCAGCCGCAGCTCGGCCAGCGCGACCTCGGCTGCCGCCCGCACCTCCTCGGGCGTGCGGTCCCGGCCGTGCACCACCAGCACCACCGGCGAGCCCAGGTTGGCGGCGATCCGTGCGTTCACGGTCAGCTCGGTGCCGGTGGAGATGTCGGTGTAGTCGGAGCCCAGCACCAGCACGACGTCGAACCGCTCGGCCAGTCGGCCGAACCGCTCGATGATCGTGTGCATCGCCTCGTCCGGGTTCTCCCGCGCCTGCTCGTACGTGACTCCGATGGCGTCGGCGTAGTCCTGGTTGATGCCGGGCTGGTTGACCAGCATGTCGCCGAGCATGTCGATGCCCTCGCCGTGGACGAGCGGACGGAAGGCTCCCACTGAACCGACTTCGCGGGTCAAGGTGTCGAGCAGACCGATCGCGATCGCGGACTTTCCGGTCTGGCCCTCGGGCGAGGCGATGTAGACGCTCCGAGTCATGTCGGAGACCCTAGTGGTCACGACCGGAAGCTCGTCGGAGTGTCCGCCGCCCAGGCACGCACCTCGCTGCGTTCTCCTCGGTCGCGATACGACTCGGTATCCCTTCCTCGTCGGCTTGCGTGTCGACGCGGAGCGTCGCCCTGCGACGACATGCACGCACCTGGACACCGGACACCCTTGACGAGCCTCCGGCCGCAACCACTAGCGGTCGACAATCGGCCACCGAGCAGGTGATCGCAGAGCCTCGGCGGCGGCCCGTCGAAGTATCGTGAGCCGGTGGCGAGCGTGCACCACCCCGAGATCGCCGGTCTGTCGGACTGGCGACCGTTGGCGCGCGGCGGTTTCGCGGCGGTGTGGCAGGCGCGTCAGGATTCGCTCGGTCGGCAGGTCGCGGTCAAGGTCGACTTCCGACCGCTGGATGACGAGAAGCAGCGGCGGCGGTTCCTCCGCGAGTCAGGGGCGGCCGGTCGGCTGTCGGGTCACCCGGGGATCGTCACGGTGCACGATGCCGGCATCCTGCCCGACGACCGCCCGTACCTGGTGCTCGAGCTCTGCCCGGGTGGCTCACTGTCGGCGTGGCTGGCCCCGGAGAAGCGGCCGTCGGTCGAGCGGGTCCGCGACGTCGGGGTACGGATCGCTGATGCCCTGGCCGCCGCCCATGCTCGCGGCGTGATCCACCGCGACGTCAAGCCGGCGAACATCCTGATCGACGCGTACGGCAACGTCGGGCTGACCGACTTCGGGCTCGCTGCGCTGCCCGAGCCCGGCGCGGAGCTGTCGGTGACCATGGAGGCACTCACCCCGGCGTACGCGCCGCCGGAGGTGTTCGCGTCCCGGCCGGCGACCGAGTCGGGTGACGTCTACTCGCTGGCGGCGACGCTCTACGCGCTGCTGTCCGGTCATCCGCCGCGCTGGCCGACCGACGGGCACACCCCGACGCTGCCGGAGATGTTGGCGTTGCACGGTGCCGCGGTGCCGCGGCCGCCGGGGGTACCGGCGCAGCTGACGGACGTCCTCCTCGCCGGACTGGCCGCCGATCCGACCGAGCGGCCGACCGCGATCCAGTTCCGCGATCGGCTGGCCGGGGTCGAGCTGGGGCCGGACGCCACGGTGGATCGGCGCACGATGGCCCTGACCGCCGGTGCGCCCACCGCACCGGGGACGGCGGGAGCGGTGGTCGCGGGCACCGCCGCTGCGGGGAGCGTCGGACAGGTCCGGGGGGCGGCGGCCGGGCCGCTGGAGAGCGACGGGTCCGTCGAGGTCGGACCGGGGACTCAGGACCGACACCGGAGCCGGGTCCCGTTCGCCGCCGTCCTGGTCCTGGTGGTCGCTCTGCTGGCTGCTGGCATCGTCTATGTCAGCGTCACCAACGGTCGGTCGAGCCCGGGTGCTGTTCCCGCGGTCCCGGCCCCGGCAGACGAGACCAGCAGCAACCCCACCCAGACCGCACCGTCGTCGCCGGCGACGTCCCCGAGTCCGGAGAGACCGGAGAGTCCGTCGGTGTCGGAGCCACCGGACGGCTTCGTGGCCTGCGAGCAGTTCGGCCAGGGTGCGCTGTGCCCGGTCGAGCCGGAGTGCTGGGGCGGGGTGGAGGCGCTCCGGGACGTGCCGGTGGTGGCCAACCCGACCGACTGCGACCAGCCGCATCCGTACCAGACCTTCGTCGCCGTCGAGCTGGGCTACCAGCTGCGGACCCAGTCCCAGGTGGAGAACGATCCGCGGCTCGAGCGGCTCTGCACCAGAGCAGTCCTGAACGAGCGGTTGGTCAAGGGCAAGATGGGCGCGACCTGGAACATCCTGAAGATCCCGTACCGCGTGTACCCGGAACCCGACAACATCAGCCGGTGCCTCGTGGGGACGGGCGTCGAGCGCACTGAGCCGCTCGCCTTGAAGAAGCCCTGACCTGCGGGACGCGGACGAGGATCAACGCTGCCGGAGGCTCGCCTCCAGCCCGTCCAGCAGCCGCCGCAGCTGCCGGTCGAAGGCGTGTGCCTGCTCGTCGTCGAAGCCGCCGGCATCCCAGATGGCGGCCATGGTCGGGTAACGCGCGTAGTCGAAGTAGGTCTCCCAGAAGCTGGCCCTCGAGTTCCAGTAGGCCTCGGCCGAGGTTCCCGTCCGGCGGGTCTCGTCGGCCTCGATGATCTGGGAGCGGGCCGCGCCCAACAGCTGCCAGATGATCAGGTTGGTGGCGGACACGATGCCGGCCCCCTGGAGCCCGGAGCGGGAAAGGGCCGCGTAGAGCGCCTCGTCGGCGTCCAGCACGTGCGGTCCCACCGGCATCCGGGCCATGTTGAGGTCCAGCAGCCAGGGGTGGCGCTCGTACAGCTGCCATCGTTCCGCCACCTGCTGCTCGACGCTCGCTCGCCACGGCAGATCCGGCCCCGGCAGGTCGAGCTCATCGTGCACCCGGTTCACCATCAGCTCCAGCAGCTCGTCGCGGCCCGGCACGTAGGTGTAGAGCGACATCGTGCCGACCCCGAGCCGGCCGGCGACCTTGCGCATCGACAGGTCGGCCAGGCCGTCGGCGTCG
>DASQLI010000085.1:0-3540 GCA_035630075.1 Microlunatus sp. | reverse complement strand
CGTACCCTGCCTCCCGGTCGGCATCGTGGGCGCCTCGGACGCGATGCCACGAGGCGCCGGCTGGCCGCAGAAGGGCCGACCCCCGGTGTACGTGGTGTTCGGCGAGCCGATGCGGCCCGAGGACGGGGAGAAGGCGGCGGTGTTCTCCGACCGGATCGCCAAGGAGGTCCGCAGCCTGATCGACTACGGAATGGACTATCGCGAGCGGCAGCTCACGGGTCGGCCGCGGCCGCTGCCTCCGGCAGGCGAGTACGGAACAGGCGAGTACGGAACAGGCGAGTACGGAACAGGCGAGTACGGAAGGGATCAGAAGTGACCGGCGTCAAGCACATGAAGTGGTGGGGCTGGGGGCTCGAGGGCGTCGCGTTCCATCACGAGGACAAGCCCGGTTTCGCGCCGTTCGTGCTGAACGCGGTCAAGCTGGACGTGGACGAATCCGAGCCGGTCGTGCCGCCCGAGCTGGACTCCCTGCCGGTGCCGGTGCCCAAGCTGACCGACGAGTTCGCCGCGAAGCTGACCGAGACGATCGGCGAGGAGCACCTGCACACCGACACCCTGGATCGGATCGTCCACACCTACGGCAAGAGCCTGCGCGATCTGGTCCGGCTGAGGCGGGGGATCATCCCGCGGATCCCGGACGCCGTGCTCTATCCGGCCGACGAGGACCAGGTCCGTACGATCGTGGACCTGGCTGTGGCCGAGGACGCCGTGATCATCCCGTTCGGCGGTGGCACCAACATCTCCGGCAGCCTGGAGCCGCCACCCGACGAGTCGCGGCCCGTGCTGTCGGTCGACCTCGGCCGGATGAACAAGGTGCTCGACATCGACGCCGAGTCCGGCCTCGCCCGGATCCAGGCCGGCACTCTCGGACCCGATCTGGAGGAGCAGCTCGGCGCCCGCGGCTGGACCATGGGCCACTTCCCCGACTCGTTCACCCACTCAACCGTCGGCGGCTGGGTCGCGACCCGTTCGTCGGGCATGCAGTCGGACAAGTACGGCGACATCGCCGACATCACCCGCGGGCTCAGGATGGTCGTGCCCGGCGACGTGCTGGTGATCCGGCCGCTGCCGTCCACCGCCACCGGCCCGAGCGTGCGGGAGATGGCGCTGGGCAGCGAGGGACGACTGGGCGTGATCACCGAGGTGACGGTGCAGGTGCACCGGCTGCCGGAGGAACGCATCATCCTCGGCTACCTGTACCCGTCGTGGGAGGCCGGACTCGCCGCCATGCAGGAGATCTCGGCCTCCGACGCCGCACCCACGGTGACCCGGGTCTCCGACGCCAATGAGACCGGCTTCTCGTTCGCGACCACCAAGGCCAAGCCCGGCTTCAACCTGTCCGGCAAGATCCAGAAGGGCCTGTTCGCCGTCCTGCAGAGGCGCGGCTGGGACATGTCGAAGGTCTGCCTCTCCTTCGTCGGGTTCGAGGGTGCGAAGAGCCACGTCGCGTACGAGCGGAAGCTGGTCAAGGAGATCGTCGGCCGGCACGGCGGCATCGTGGTCGGCACCGGTCCGGGCCGGCTCTACGACCAGAAGAAGTTCGACACCCCGTACCTGCGGGACTTCCTGCTCGACCGCGGCGCCGCCGGTGACGTCTCCGAGACCGCTGCGCCGTGGTCGCGTTTGATGGAGGTGTACGACAACACGGTCGCCGCCGCGCACCAGGCGTACGAGCAGATCGGCCACGAGGGCTGGATCATGTGCCACCTGTCGCACAGCTACCACTCCGGCGCCTGCCTCTACTTCACCTTCGCCTTCGTGCACGGCGAGGACGACCCGCTGGCCGAGTACGACGTGGTGAAGTCAGCGATCCAGCAGAGCTTCGTAGACCACGGCGGCACCCTGTCCCACCACCACGCGGTCGGCACCGAGCACTCCCGCTGGCTGGCGCAGGACATCTCGGAGCCGGGTGTGGTGATGATCGACGGCGTCTTCACCGCCATCGACCCGGGGCGCAACTTCAACCCGGGCAAGATCACCGGCCACTGACCGGCCT
Organism: Microlunatus sp.; assembly: GCA_035630075.1. Lineage (GTDB taxonomy): Bacteria > Actinomycetota > Actinomycetes > Propionibacteriales > Propionibacteriaceae > Microlunatus. The sequence goes on along the minus strand of DASQLI010000085.1, from coordinate 1,544 downwards.
CACGCGCCCGTCAGCGCCAGCGCCTCCTCCTGCAGCGCCTCCAGCACGACCCGGACCGCTCGCCGCGCCGCCCGCTCGGGTCGCGACAGGGCCTCGATGTAGCGACCGGCCCTGATCCCGCGGACCGGGAGCAGCACGAACCGGCCCGCCGTGTGCTCCAGGGTCGAGTAGCGCGGCAGCAACGCGATCCCCTGCCCTCGGGCCACCAGGCCTTCCATCAAGGGCAGATGAGTGGTTCGGCGAACCACCCGCGCCGGCGCGCCGGACCGGGCCGCCAGCGCTCGTACGGCCTGTTCGATCGGGAACTCCGGCGGCGGCGCGATCCACGGCTCGCCGATCAAGTCGGCCGGCTCGACCTCGCCTCGGTCGGCCAGCCGATGTCCGAGCGCCACGGCGACGTCCAGCGGCTCGCGGATCAGCGGGGTGACCTTGACGTCGGTCCGAGGCGGCGGCTCGGTGTCGTCGGGACGATGCGCGACGACGATGTCGTAGTCGACCACCCGGCCGGCGAAGTCGGCGGTCGCGACGTCCTCGTCGTACGTCTCGAGGGTCAGGTCGGGATGGATCGCCAACCGCTCCACCAGACCCGGTACGAACAGCTCTCCGGCGGAGTAGAACGTCGCCAGCCGTACGGTTCCGGCGATCTGTCCGAGATGGGCCTCCCACGCGGCGTCCGCTTCGGCCATCGCCGTGGCCACCCCGCCCGCGCTGGCGGCCAGCGCTCGGCCGGCGTCGGTCAGGCGCAGACCGCGGCCGTCACGCTCGACCAGCGGCAGCCCAGCCTGCCGCTGGATGGCCTTGAGCTGTTGAGAGACCGCCGACGGCGTTCGGTGGGTAGCCGCGGCGACCGCGGTCACCGACCCACGATCCGCCAGCTCCCGGATCAGCTCCAGCTGGCTCCACTCCCACCCCACTGCGGCACCCCCTGCCCCACTCCGCGCGTGCTCGAACCCTCGCGCAGTCACACCCGACCCACTCCGCGCGTGCTCGAACCCCCGCGCAGTCGCACCCGACCCACTCCGCGTGTGCTCGAACCCTCGCGCAGTGGTGATTGTTAAGCCTGACTACAAGGACAGTGAAGCACAGGTCGATTGCGCTTCACCTTCTGGCCCGCGAGGATCGAGGATATGCACTCCCGCGACCGCCTGCTCGCCCTGCTCGTCGCCGTGTGCTGGGGGCTCAACTTCCCCGCCACCGCGCTGGCGCTGCAGCACTTCCCCCCGCTGCTGATGGTGGCGCTCCGGTTCTCGCTGGTGGCGATCCCGACCCTGTTCCTGATTCCTCGACCGAAGGTCGAGCTGCGCTGGCTGCTGGGCACCGGCTTGGGGATCGGCGTCCTGCAGTTCGCCTTCCTGTACCTCGGGATGGCCGCCGGGATGCCGGCCGGCCTCGCCTCGCTGGTGCTCCAGGCGTCGGCACCGTTCACGGTGCTGCTGGCCGGGATCTTCCTGGCCGAGCGGATCACCCGGCGGCAGGTCATCGGCATCGCGCTCGCCGTCGCCGGTCTGGCGACCATCGCCGTCCACCGCGGCCAGACCGCTGCC